>JANMWU010000914.1:0-10420 GCA_031380785.1 Gemmatimonadaceae bacterium | reverse complement strand
GCAGGGAAGATGCGGCGTTCGGCAAGGCCGCGATCGAGCTTGATCTCGCAGTTGCCGGTGCCTTTGAACTCCTCGAAAATCACGTCGTCCATGCGTGAGCCCGTTTCAACGAGCGCGGTGGCAATGATCGTGAGACTGCCGCCGCCGTCTTCCGGCGCAACGTTTCTCGCTGAGCCAAAGAATGCCTTCGGCTTCGCCATCGCGTTTGCATCGAGACCGCCGGACATCGTGCGGCCGGTGCCGCGATTGGCGGTGTTGAACGCGCGACCCATGCGCGTGATCGAGTCCAGCACGATCACGACATCCTTGCCCATTTCCACCAGGCGGTGCGCGCGCTCCGTGACGATCTCCGTCACGTCGACGTGGCGCTGAGCCGGCTGGTCGAAGCTCGACGCGATGACTTCGCCCACGTCCCACGATATCGCCTCACTCACTTCTTCCGGCCGTTCGTCCACCAGCAGCAACATCAGCACCGCGTTGGGATGGTTGAGATGCACCCCTTCCGTGATCGCCTGCAACAGTGTGGTCTTGCCGGCCCGTGCAGGCGCGACGATCAGCGCCCGCTGTCCATACCCGATCGGCGCGATCAGATCGAGCGCGCGGCGTGTGATCTCGTGCCCGACCTTCGCCGGCCGCCCGGTCTCGAGCGTCAGGCGCTTGTCTGGATACGACGCCGTGAGACTCTTGAAGTCCTTGCGGCGCTCATTCGGATCGGGCGCCACGTCATTGATCGTGGTGATCTCGCACACCGTCGGACGACGGCGCTGATCATGGCCCCATGAGCCCGAAATCAGATCGGCGCGTCGCAGTTGGAACTGGCGCGCCATCCACCCGGGGATGAATGGATCGCCGGGCTGAGGCAGATAGCTCGCCTGCGCGCGGCGGATGAATCCGCCGTCGCCGCGAGCCGGATCGTACCAGCCGGCGATAGTCGCTTCTGCCGCGACGATGCTGGAGCCCGGAGTTTCCGGGGCATCCTGTCGGTTGTTGTTGTTCTGTCGCTCCTGTCGTTCAGGGCGCGGTCCGCGCTCCTGTCGTTCGTTGCGCGGCGGACGGTCAGTCCGCTCCGGCCGCGGGCCGCGCTCATTGCGCGGCGCAGTCTGTGGCACTGGGGTTTCGCCTTCGGCACCGTCTCGGAATCGGTTGCGACCGCGGCCGCGTCGGCGCTGGAACCGTCCTCTTTTTTCGTTTCGATCGCCGTTACGGTCGGCACTTCTGTCAGGATTTCTGTCGGCGTTGCGATCGAAGTTTCGATCCGCGGCCGGCGCACTGCGCTCTGATCCTGAATCGTCTGCGGCGTCCGGCACCGGCTCCACTCGCGGCGCCGGCGGCGGCGGTGCGGCAGGCGCCGCGAAGACGAGCGCCGCTGGTGCCGCGACATTCCCTTCGGCCGGTGCCGCTTCAGCGACCACTTTCTTCGGTCGTCCTCGTGGCTTCTTCGCCGGCGCCGCGTCGGTTGATGCGGCGGGTGTCGGTGCGGTCACGACCGCAGCCGGGGCGTCACCAGTGTCCTTGTACGGGTTCGGCTCGTCACCCTGCGCTGATTTGCGTGGGGAACGTGGACCGCGCCCCGGGGCGGGGCGGCGACGCTCGGTCATGTCATCCATGTGCTACGTGGTTACTGGGCACGGCGCGGTGCGAAATCACCGGCGCGCAAGGCGCACGCATGCAGCGTGGCACCTCTTCGGAACACTCACGACATCCCGCACCACGCCATCTGGATCGATGCACGGATGCAAAACTGTCGCGAATAAAAAAATCAGGTCGGGTCATTGCCCGAAGAACTGCGGTACGGCACTCGAAACGCTGCGACGATACGCCAGACGGACGATCGTGGACATACGGTACCAATCGTGACGGATCTCACACACTGCGATTGGTGAGAGGCATTCAGGCGGGCGGGCAATCGGCCACACCGACCTCGGATGCGCGCGTTCGGGGGAGGGCACCGGCGTGGACTCGCAGGGCTTCCAGCACGCAAACGCTTGAGGCCCAGTATCGTCACAGGGTCTCGCCAGCGCAAGCTGTCCCGCCATTCACCTCGCCGACCTGGGAACCGGACACTGGCTGGAGCGCCTAGCTTTCAGCATGACGACGCACAGCGATCCAAGAGCGGCCGTGGCCACGGCTGTTGCCGAGTATCAGGCCACTGCCGACACCGGCAATCTCTTTGCGACCCTGGATCGCATCGCAGGTTCCGCCATGCCCGATGCGCTGATCGAGGCCGCCGAACCCTACCGCACCATCCCCGAAGTCGCCGGCCCGTTATACGAAAAGGTGGTCGAGGCACAGCCACAGAACGCGCGAGCACTGGTGATCCTTGCCAATGCATACTGGCTCAGCGGACGCGGGCCGGTGGTTGTCGGCGAACTGGCGGAGCGTGCAATTGCCGCCGATCCCACCAACCGGGGCGGCTGGCACATGTGGGCGCTCACCGAAAGCGAGCCGCGCGATCGTACCACCCGCTGGCGGCAGGTTGTCGATCGATTCCCGGACGACGAACTCGCGATGGCTAATCTCGCCGACAACGCTGCCGCGCTTGCCGGGGCCGAGAAAGACTACGACGCACTTGATCTCGCGGTGTACACGTACGAACAACTGCTGGCGCGCGCTACCGAGCCCGATCAGCGCGACGCGCTTGACACGGCGCTGCGCTCACTCCGCGGATGGAAGTTCTGATGCCCAGGCCCCATTCCACGCCACCGACCATCGCCGGTGCGCGCGCCTACTGGTATCCACGCATGCGCGGCGGACTGACCGTCCTTTTCGGCGCGCTCGCCTACGTCGCGCTGGCCGCCGCTTTCGGCAGCGATCCGACCTTCGCCACCGCCCTGGTGGGCATGATCGGTTCGCTGATTGCGATGGGCTGGGTCTGGTGGCTCGAGGCTCGGCGCGCGGCAAAGAACGCCGCAGCCGCGTCGGGGTCGCGTCAGCGCTGAGCCGGTACCACGTAGCCGCTCTTGTTGCGCTCGAGGCGCGCTACCAGTGAGTCCACCGAATTGGCCACCACGGCGTAGCGCCTGATCGACAGACGTTTGAAGGTGCTGTCGAACGGACTCACGCTCGGCCCGCCGGACACCTCGAGAATCGCATCGTAGTTGTACTTCGTGACAACGCCTGACTTGGGATCGCGCCACTCACCGCGCTGCGCCAGCGCGCGATTCTTCGGCCACACACCAAGCGGCAACGCAAACGTGCGCACCTTGTAGCCGGGCACTGCCGAGTCGATTGCGAGCTGGCCGCGCGCGATCTGCTCCTGCACAAATGCGTCCGGATACTTCGACAGATTTGCGTGCCACAACGTGTGATTGCACAACTCGAATCCCTGATCGCGCAGGAACTGCAGCTTCCGGAACCGCCATTCGCTCTTCTGGCCCTCGATGCCTTTGTCGCCGAAGAGACTCCGTCCGGCTGCGGCACCGCTCAGCGTGCAGAACGTTGCGCGCGGCTTCCAGTCAGGATGTTTGGCTGAGAATGCCAGCCACTGACCAACCGCGCTGCGCGGATCGACGGTGAGCTTGCCGTTCTGCTCGATATATCGAAACTGCGATGGCGACGCGTCGTCGAAGGTGAACACGACTGGACGTTTACCGGCCGGCACATCGATGCGCTTGTCCATCAGCTGCGCGACGGTAATCGGGCGATAGTCGTGCGCGTAGAGCGTCTCGAGGGTGTGCGCAAAGCGCGCTTCAGTCACCGTCCACGCGGCGTCGTGATCGCCAACCACATGCACCATCAGCACCGGCACTTTGCCGTGCGATGCGGCGGACGCCGGCGTGACTGGTCCCCACGCGGTGTCGTTCTGCAGTGCCACGGTTTGAGTGGCGACCGTATCGGCCGCGCCGGATGTGGCAGGCTTGTCCGACGTTGTGCCTTTCGCGGAGCAGGCGACCACCGCAGCGGTGGCGGCAATGACAGCAAGAGCCCGCGGTTCAGTCACTGTGTGAAGACGGTATGAGCGATGCGCTGACACCTCCGCGTGTCAGCGCATCGGAACATACTCCGCGGCGGAACGGTGTCAGCCGGGTCGCGCGCCCACTGCCGCCGGCGTGCCCTGCAGCACACCCAGCCAGTCGGACGGCGCGCCGGCGTACCCCGGGAACACGCGTGCGGTCTGCGTGCCACCCAGATGTGTGCCCACGACTTCGCTGAACACGGCGCGGAAATCGGTGGTCAGCGCCAGATCGCGACCTTCGTTCAGCAGCTCCGGCGCCAGGCCCGGCCAGCGACCATGAACATCGCGTCCGCGCACATCACCGCCGATCACGAACATCGAACCGGCGTGGCCATGATCAGTGCCACCGTTGCCGTTCTCACGTGCGGTGCGGCCAAACTCAGTCATGGTCAGAATCACCACGTCGCCCATCTTATCGCCAAGGTCCGTGACCAGCGCCGCCACACCATCGCCGAACTCGCGCAGGCGATTGGCCAGCTGTCCTGTCGCGCCACCCTGGTTCACATGCGTATCCCATCCGCCAATGTCGGCGAATGCAATTTCAAGCCCCACGTCGGACTTGATCAGCTGTGCGATCTGCTTCAGGCGACGACCGAAATCGGTGGCGGGATATGTCGCCGCATTGGCCGGTGCGTACTGCGCTGGATTGGCGGCCTTGAGCATCTTCACGGCCTCAAAGGTGTCGCTGCCGGTGGCGTGAATCACATCCGCGCGACCGGTGCGATACAGCGCTTCCAGCCGATCCGCTTGCGATCCCGTGGCGCGCACCGTGAACTCATCGAGCGAGTTCATCGCCACGACAGGACTCGGCCCTTCGAGAATGCGCGGCATCTGCGCGGTGAGCGACACCGCCTTGAACGGAGTCGGTGCGCACACTGCTCCGGCTTCGCACGTACCGGCGACTGCGAGATAGCGATTCAGCCAGCCATCGGTCGTGCCCTTGTTATCGGGCGTACCGCTTTCCATGTAGTCCTGCGCATCGAAGTGCGAGCGCGTGTTGCTCGGACTGCCGACCGCCACGATCGGCGAAAGCAATCCGCGATCGTACAGCGGCCTGAGCGAGCGCAGTGCCGGATGCAGCCCGAACTTTCCGTCCAGATCGAGCGCGCCCGCTTCACCGGCCGCGAGCGACGGACGCGGAATCGCAATGCTGGGCCGCAACCTGTAGTACGACGGGTCGCCGTGCGGCACCACCACATTCAGCGCGTCCGCCGCACCGCGCTGGAAGATGCAGATCAGCACCTTTCCCTTCGCCGCCTTCGGCAACTGCATGCCATATGTCGTGCGCCGCAGAAACGATGGATTGAGTCCCATCGTGACCAGCGCCATCGCTCCCGATTTCATGAAGACCCGCCGATCCATGTCCAGCTCCTGCGAATGAGACAGTCGTGCGCGTGACTGACGTCAGCGCCGCTGAAATTCGGGCGACCCGATCGCCAGTCCGATGATCTGTGACAATCCCTGCGGCGATCCGGAGCCGCTGAATCGCACCGCCGGACCCATGCCGCGCGCCAGTCGCGTCCCCGGATCGCGTATGACCATCGTGCTTCCCGCCGCTGCTGTCGCGGCTGGCGCGGTGTGCATCGCGCCGCCGGGCATCGCCGCTCCCGTCACCGGCGTCGGCATCGCACTCGAATCCGGCCCCGCGGACGCTCGCGCCTTGGCCTGGTCAAGCATCGGATGATCGCCGCTGAGCAGGATCGCCCGCATATCGGTGCTGACATCGCCACCAAGCAACGCACGCACCACACCATCCACCTGCTTTTCCCGTGGCATCGTGTCGAGTAACGCGTAGAGCGGCCAGCGCTTCACTATCACGCCCGGCACGCCGCCACTTGCCAGCGCCATACCGAAGTTGATGCGATTCAGAATCGCGCCGGTGTTGATCCATCCGTCGCCCGTCTCCGGCCAGCCATTCGGCGCCTGATGCTGATAAATACCCTGACCAAGGCGCGCCACCAGCGCGGCGGATCGACCAGTGGTATCAACCGTTGCATCCATCGCGCGCAGTGCGCTCACCACGACTTCAAATGGCGATTTCACCTTCGCTCGCCAGGCCGCGGCCGAGAAGAATTCCTCACTGGTCACAATGGTGCGCACCACTTCGCGCAGATCGCCGTCAGTGCGCCGGAACGTCTCCGCGGCGCGCTGCACCAAGGCGGCCGGCGGCGTGTCACTCACGAACCGCTGCGCAAGCTTCGTCGCGATGAACTTTGCTGTGGACGGATGGTGCGCCAGCATGTCGAGCAGCCGCTCACCCTCTGCCTCGCCTTGCCCTTCAGGAAACACCGCGCCCAGCACCAGCTTGGAGCCGGCATCGTGAATCAGCGGGTTGAAACGGAAGGCGCCTGACTCGTTCGGCTTCTCGAGCGTCCAGCCGGTCAGCACGCGCGCCGCTTCCGTGACGTCGTGCTGACTGTAGCCACCATCGACGCCAAGCGTGTGCAATTCCATCAATTCGCGCGCGTAGTTCTCATTCAGACCGCGACGTAGCTGCCGCACCTTCGCGATCACTGAATCGCGCCGCATCGGCGGCATCGTCGCGAACTGGGGAGCGCGTCGCACATAGCGCTGGCGGGCAGCCTGGGCCACACGCGGCGGCACGAGACGCGGCCGGTTGCTGTCAGCCGCGCTCTCCCAGTTGTCCAGGTAGTACAGCATCGCCGGACTGTGCGCCACGGCGCCAAGCAGCGTGCGGAACTTGCCCAGCACATGAGGGCGGATCGCGTCGCGCTCGTACGCAATGAGATAGTGACGCATGCCGGCGCTCTTGCCGGCAAAGACATTGAAATGATTGAGCCAGAAATCGGTCAGCACTTCATCCAGCTGGCGCTCACTTATCAGCGCGCGCGCCACCCGTGCCGACACCAGCTGCTGTCCGACTTCCTGTGTTTTCTTGCGCGCCGCGAGGAAGGTCATCGAATCCTCTTTCGTGACGCGGATCGAATCGCGCGCCATCCCGGCCATGGCCTGCTGCGCGAGCTTCTTCAGCACAGGGTTGGGCGGATACTCCTCCAGCAGCGACGGCAGCGACTTGTTCAACGTCGCGTACGTTGCCACCACCGAGTCGGAGGCGACATCAGCGATGCGCTCGGGCTCCAGCTGGGCCGCAATCCAGCGGTCCACGCCAAGCTCACGCACCGCCTGCACATCTCCGGGCCTCGGTCCGAACGCCAGCCGGTTGAGTGCGTGCACAACCTGCTGATCGGCGGTCTGTTCGCGAGCGGCGACGCTGGCGGCGTCGGGCACCGGCAGACCCCGCACATTCACCTCGGTGCGTCCGGAGGGCGTGCCGGCGCTGGCGCACGCTGCCGCGCCGGCCAGGACGACAATCTGAATCGAACGCGACACGCCCACGGGAAACTCCATCGGTAAAGGCTCCGTCCAGGAGACGAGACGCTTCCCTGAGCGTTAAGGAAGCGCGGCGGGCCTGCCTCGATGCGCCGTGACAAACTGCACCCGCCCCGCGTCTCAGGACGGGCCTGCCGCCGTCACTCGCTGCGACGCTGTGTGCGCGCCGCCATGAGCCTTAGTATCCCCGGAATCAGGCATGTTCCCGCGCCGCGTCGGCCGGACTGCGCGTCTCGCGACTCCCGATCAATTGCTGAACGATCAGCCAGCCGATGATCTGACCGGATTGCCGTTGCGCGGCGCCTTTGTCGCCGCCGCCGCCGCCGCGATCGCGGGCGCACGCGCGGCTCAGGGCGAATGTGCTTTGCTCGTCATCGACGTCGATCAATTCAGGTTCGTCAACGACACGTACGGCAATCTCAAGGGTGATGCCGTGCTCGCGCTCGTCGGCGAACTGCTGCGCCGCACGCTGCGCACTGACGACATCGCGGCGCGATGGGGCGGCGATGAATTCGTGGCACTGCTGCCAGGCGCACCCATTTCGCGCGCTCGCGATGTGGCCGAGCGTCTCGCTGCCGCCATTCGCGGACACGGCGGACTGACCGGCATCGCAGCGCTCCCGATCGCCATCTCGGTCAGCATTGGCGTCGCGTCGTTCCCCCTTCACGGCAACGATCCGGAAGCGCTCTTTGCCGCCGCCGATCGCGCGATGTATCAGGTGAAGCGCCGCGGTCGCGATGGTGTCGCGGTCGCCGGCAGCGCGCACAGCGCGACCATGATGCCGGCCCTCGATCGCTTCGTTGGACGCAGTGACGAACTGCGCGGACTGGTGCGACTGCTGGATGATGCAGTCGGCGGACGCACACGCACGGTCGCGGTGCTGGGCGAGGCCGGAGTTGGGAAGAGCACGCTGCTGCGTCAGCTCGAACCTGAAATCCGGCTGCGTGGCGGCTCGATGGTCGTCGGGCGCGCGCTCGATGCTGTGATGGTGCAGCCGCCGTACGCGCCGTGGATCCAGATCGTGGAAGCGCTGGAACGGCAGAAGCTTCAGCCCACCGGGCCGCGCTACACGCCCGGCGGCACTCCGATCGACCGGTCGCTGCTGACGGCGTCGCCGACTCCCGGCAGCACACCCAGCCCCGCATCGCTCGCGACGCACTTCGCCGCCGCCGGCGCAACGCCACTGGGTATGCGCATTCCCACCACGCCGGCACAGAACCGCGCCGTCCCAATTGATGGCGCGCGTTGGCCGGAGCTCTCACGCATCGTCCCTGGGCTCGATACCAGCGCCGGCGCGGCGCCGATGCCGACCGGAAGCAAGTTCGCGCTGCTGGTCGAACTCGCGAATTACATCGCTGAATCAGCAATGCGTCGGCCACTCGTGATCGTGCTCGACGACCTGCAGAGTGCCGACGCGGCCAGCTGGGATGCGCTCGAGCACGTTGTCACGCAGCTCGAACATGAACCGGTGCTCCTCTGCCTCACGCTGCGCATGGAGGATGTCACTCCCGAAGTGCATGAGCGCATGCGCAAGCTGGTGCACAATCGGCGTATTCATGAGCAGGCACTGGCGCGACTCACGCGCGATGAACTGCGTCGCTGGGTCGACACGGCGTTCTACGGTCAGGAGGTCGAGCGGGAATTCCTCGCCTATCTCTATCGTCAGACGGAAGGCAACCCGCTGCTGGTTGTGCAAACGCTTCGCACGCTGGTGGATGAAGGCGACATCTGGTGGGACAAGGATCGCTGGCACTGGCACCCGGTTTCCGAGCTGCGCCTGCCGAGTGGCGTACTCGATCTGATGGGCCGCCGGCTCGCCAAGCTCAGTGCCGCCGATCGCGACGTGCTCACGGTGGCGGCCGTCGTCGGGCGCGAGTTCGATCTCGGTGTGGTGCAGGACGCGGCGCGCGTCACAACGCCGGCGCTGCACGAAGCAATCGAAAGCGGAGTTCGCGCCAGCGTCATTCAGCCCGCACATGGGCGGGGCAGTGATCGCTACGTGTTCGTGCACACGTTGCTGATCGAGGCGTTGGCCAAGCCGCTCGAGCTGCGCCGCAGGCAGCGCACGCATGAGCGCGTGGCGCAGGCGCTGCGCAAGCGTGCGCCGGACGCCGTGGCCGAGATTGCGATGCATTTCGATCGCGCCGATGATCCGGTGCAGGCGCACGCGTTTGCGCTTGCGGCCAGTGAGCGCGCGCGCCGCGTGTACGCACATGAAGAGGCCGAGGAGTTTTTGCGTATTGCCGAGCGCCACGCGCCCGATCCGGCGGCGGTGGCGGCGGTCCGCGTGGCGATGGCCGAAGTTGCCGAGCTGCGCGGCCACTACGCAGAAGCCGAGGAGACCTGCGCGCTGGCACTTGACTGGTATGCGGCGCGCGCCGATCAACGGCAGACGCTGCGCCTTCGTCGCATGCGCGAACGGTTGCGCGCGCTGCTTGGTGAGCCGGCGAAACAGACCCTGCAGGCCTGCGAAGCTCTGGTGATCGACGCGGCCGAACTCGGGGCCGACGATGAACGCGTCGCGCTGCTCGGCATGCTGGCCGCGACGCATCTCCGGCTTGGCGATCGCGCGGCGGCGGTTGCAGCCGCGCGTGACGCCGTCGCGCTGGCCGGCAATCTTGGCGACGACAGCCTGCTCGCCGAAGCTCTGGTGCGACTCGGAGTAGCGCTCGACGCGGACGATCCTGCTGAGGCGGAATCGAGCTACCGACGCGCACTCGCTTTGTACGAGCATCTCGAAGACGCGCGTGGACAGGCGCGGTGCTGGGATCGCATCGGCGTCGTTGCGGCGCAACGCGGCGAGTGGGAAGACGCTCGCATCGCTCTCCGGCGCGCGATCGATCTCGGTCGCACTGCCGGTACCCCCGATGAATGGGGTTTGGCCGCACTCGACCTCGGCGTCGTGGCGCGTCGAACCGGGGATCTGGAACAGGCGCGCGAATTGTTCGGTGATGCGCTGGCTCTCTTCGCCGCCGTGCAGAACAGCGAACGTCAGCTCCTGGCGCTGTATCACCTCGCGCATCTCGATCGTGAGCGCGGAGAACTCTCAGCGGCGGCGGATCTCTACGACGTGGCCGCGTCGCTTGCGGAACGTGTCGGCCAGCACGATGTGGA
>JANMWU010000182.1:0-2265 GCA_031380785.1 Gemmatimonadaceae bacterium | reverse complement strand
GGGGATCCACTTCGCGCAGATACCATAGCCGCGAGACGAGTATGCCGCGCTGCGTGCCGGCGATCATCTGATCGCGCGTGGTCGTGCCGCCGGAAAGCACGATGTTGTTCGCGCCGCCGGTCGGCTGCTTGCTCTGCTTCTTCGCCCAGAAGCGACCGTACTGCATCTCCTTCAGCACGCCCTTGTCGATCCAGTTGCGGCGGGTGAGCGGGAAACCCTCGCCATCAAACGGATCCGACAGAATTTTCGGATCATACGGATCGCTGTACAGCGAGACGCGTTCGTCGGCAATCTTCTCGCCGATCTTGTTGCCGCCGCCCTGCTTCACAAACGGTGAGCGACCTTCGTCAGCCGAGCGTGCATCGGCGTAGAACAGCACCAGCGTGATCAGGTCACCGACGGCCTGCGGCTCGAGGATGACGGTGTAACGGCCCGGTTCAACGGCGACCGGATTGCGTGACAGCTCCGCCTTCTCGATCGCATGCGCACCGATCCCCGCGAAGTCGATCGACGCAAACTGCGGCTCCTCGGCCCCGGCCCAGCCCGAGCCAGTGCCGTCGGTGGTGCGAACGGTCAGCGTGTAGTTGGATTTGGTGCCGCGATGATAAAGAAACATCCCGGCGCTATTCCCCAGCGCATTCACATTCGCGTCGACCTGCAGGAAGCCCGCCGCCTGAAGGTTGCCCGTCGCACGTGCGGGTCCAAGCGCGGTGAGCGCGGCCTTGGCGCACGCGCCGGCGTCGAGATTCACGGTCGCTTCATCCCAAGCGGCGGTGACGGGCGCAACCTGCTGCTGCGGCAGGTTGGGCATCGCCTCCGGGTCATTCGGCGCCAGACGCGCAATTGCTTCCGACGATCGCACCGCGCGTTCAATGCCTTCCGGCGAGAGATCGTTGGTGGTGGTGACGGCGTGCTTTGGTCCGAAGCTCGACGTGACGACAAGCGACAGATCGGTGATGATGCCGGCGGTGGACATCTGGTTGGCGGCAAAGCGCACGTTGCGTTGACGTCCACCACCAAGGTTCACCTGCACCGCATCGGCCTTGGAGAGCTTGACGGCGCTTTCAATGATGCGCTGCGCTTCATCGCGCGAGACGAGTTCATCGGCGGCATCGAGCAGACGCTTCGGTGCGCGGAGATCGAATTTCGATGTCATGCCTTGCGTCCCGTGTTGATGACGTTGATCTGGCGATGCCGCGTCGGCGGGCAACCGTGGCTCACGGAATTGGACTGACCCGGTTGTCCCTTGCCGTCGAAAAAGCTGGCGCCGAGCTGATAGCTCTTTTTGCCGCCGAGCATATCGAGTGCGTTCCAGAATTCCGGCGTGCGGATCTGATAGGCGACGTCCTTCAGCATGCCGACGATCTTGCCGCCCTTGATCTCGTAGAACAGCTGACCGCCGAATTGCGCGTTGTATCGCAGCTGATCGATGGAGAAGCTGCCATCACCGACGATCGCGATGCCTCTGTCTGTGGCGGCGATGATGTCTTCGTACGATTGCTCTTTCGCACCAGGGAGCACGGAGACATTCGGCATACGCTGGAACTGCACGCTGCTCCATGCGTCGCCATATGAACAGCCGTGACTGCGGACTGCTTTGCCGTTCTTCTCGTACCACCACTTGAGCCAGTTCGCCTGTTCGCGCGTGGTCTGATAGTCGTTGACGACGCCGTTTTTGATGATCAGGAAATCGTCCGGAACAACACCCTCGTCATCGAATCCGACAGTCGCGCAGGCACCGGGCTGCGACCGATCGCCCTGCACGTTGAGCATCTCAGGCCCGTACTTGAGCGCGCCGAGCATCTTCTCCGGCGGGCTGACGAAGCTGGTGCCGGCGTAGTTCGCTTCGTAGCCGTATGCGCGATCGAGTTCAGTCGGATGACCCACCGATTCGTGAATCGTGAGCCAGAGATGCGACGGATGAAGCACGAGGTCATAGCGGCCCGGTTCCACCGGCTTCGCCTTCAGCTTCTGCGCCGCTTCTTCGCCCCATTTGCGTGCGTTGCCAACGATGTCGGCTTCAGTGATGTGCTCATATCCGCGACCCGCCGGCTGCACTGTGTTGCTGCGACTCTGAAAATCGGTGAAGTCGGGTGAGATCGCGGTGATGCTCATCGGCGCCCAGCTGCGCACGATGGTCTGATTGGTGATGGTGCCTTCGGTGTTCGCATAGTTCTTCTGTTCTTTCACGAAGAACATCTGACTCGCGACGTACTTCACGCCCGTCACCTTCATCGCTTCGGCATTCGCCTTCAGCAGCAGATC
>JANMWU010000886.1:0-1629 GCA_031380785.1 Gemmatimonadaceae bacterium | reverse complement strand
TTGCTCATACCGGGAACGTACTTCCTTCTCCCCGCGGCACAGGCGTCTGGTGCGATTCCGGCCAGAAGGACGGCAGTTCGGCCACCGTCAGCGGAACTGGCACCGGCTGCAGGCCGGCCAGCCATGCCGCGTGACCGAGCAGCCTTGGCGCACTCCAGCCGGCGGCGCGCAGTTCTGCAATGCCGCTGTCGCCGAGCGACTTGCTGAGCTTTGATCCATCCGAGTGCGTGACGAGTGGATGATGCAGAATGAGTGGCGGTGCGGGTCGGCCGAGCATCGCCGCGATCAGCAGCTGTCGACCGGTGGATGCGAGCAGATCGTCACCGCGAATGATCACGTCCACGCCCTGACGCAGATCATCAACCGTGACCGCGAACTGATACGTCCAGTGTCCACGCCGATCGCGAACCAGCACATCGCCACATTGCGCACTCGGCGTCTGACGCTGGGCGCCATGCCGCAGATCGTCGAACTCCACCGACACGTCATCGAGTTGCACGCGCCGCGCGGGAGTTTCTGACGGCGGGACTTCCGAACGTCGGCAGGTGCCGGGGTAGCGGCCTTCTTCATCCTGGCCAGACGGCGTGACGCTGGCAATCTCGCGCCTCGAGCAGCGGCAGGGGTATGCGTTGCCCTGCGCTTCCAGTGTCGCCAGCGCGTCCTCGTACGGCAACGCGTCGGGTTGCTGCCGGAGCGTTGACGGCCAGCCGAGGCGCGCGTTGTCCGCCTCCAGCCCCAGCCACTCCAGGTCGGCGCGGATCGCTGTGTCAAACGCGTCGCGCGAGCGCTGCCGATCGTGGTCCTCGATGCGCAACAGTATTTCGCCACCGAACGCCCGCGCGATGCTCCACACAAACACGGCGTTCACGACGTGACCGAGATGCAGCAGCCCGGTCGGCGCTGGCGCGAAACGCGTCGTCCATCGCGCCGGCAGGCGGTCCGCCAGTCGCGCACCGAGCAACGCGCGTCCAGCTTGAGTGAGAGCATCAGTCACGGCGCGCGAATCTGCGCGAATGCCGAGTCAATCACAATGCCACACCGCTCTCTGACATGGCGTACGACAAGGCGTATTTCGACAAGTGGTATCGCAGTCGGCAGCATCGCGTCCGCACTCCGGCTCAGATACGGCGCATTGTGTCGTTCACCGTCGCGGCGGCCGAGTACATCCTGGACCGGCCCATACGCACGGTGCTGGATGTCGGGGCAGGTGAGGGGCATTGGCAGCCGATTCTGAGTGCCATGCGGCCTCGCCTGCGCTACGTGGGTGTTGAACCCAGCGAATACGCTGTCGGACGGTTCGGTGCGCGCCGCGGACTGCGCCTCGGTTCCGTCGAGGCGCTCGATCAGCTGGCGCTGCACGACCAGTTTCCGGAAGGTTTTGACCTCGTCGTCTGCTGTGGCGTGCTGAATTACGTGCCGACTACGCGCCTCGGCGCCGCGCTCGGGCAGATACAGGTCCATACGAGTGGCGTGGCCTGGCTGGAGCTCTTCACGGGTGAGGACGACATCGAAGGCGATGTGGCGCGACTCCGTCCGCGTTCCGCAAAGTGGTATCGTCGCCACTTCAGACAAGCCGGCCTCGTGTCATGTGGACTTCACCTGTACGCGCCGCTGGATCGCGCGGCCGGA
>JANMWU010000168.1:0-4421 GCA_031380785.1 Gemmatimonadaceae bacterium | reverse complement strand
CGCGGCAGCGAAGGAGGCGGCAATCAGCCGGTTGTACGGCGGCATTCACTATCGCCACGCGATTGAGCAGGGTCAGATCCAGGGTGCGAAGGTTGGCCAGAATCTGCTGGCGAAGGTGCACACGCGAGCCGCCGTTGCTGTTGCGTCCGCGCCGTAAAGCGCGCTTGTGGCGCGTTCCGTGATGCGGCTGCATGGGCGACGTGCGGCGATGCTTCTCGCTGCACTGTTTTTTGCCGCCTGTCAGCGCGCGGGCAACGATGTACCGAAGGCGCCTCCGGCCGCCCAGGCACCACCGCTGTTCGAGAAGCTGTCGCCCGCCACCACCGGCGTTGCCTTTTCGAACGACCTGCCCGAAGCGCCGGATTTCAACATCCTCAACTACCTCTACTACTACAACGGTGGTGGCGTGGCTGTGGGCGATGTGAACGGCGACGGGCTGCCCGATCTCTATTTCTCATCAAATGTTGGGGCCAACAAGCTGTATCTGAATCGCGGCAACTTTCACTTCGAGGATGTGACGCAGAAGGCGGGCGTCGCGGGTCCGCCGGGCTGGAAAACCGGCGTCACGATGGCCGATGTGAATGGCGACGGGAAGCTGGATATCTACGTGTCGGCGGTGAGTTATCTCACCATGCACGGTCGTAACATGCTGTATATCAACAACGGCGACGGCACCTTCACCGATCGTGCCGAGCAGTATGGGCTGGCGCACATCGGCTACTCGACGCAGGCGGCGTTTTTCGACTACGACGGCGATGGCGACCTGGACATGTTCCTGCTCAGCCACTCGACGCACACTGAACTCGCGATCGGCAATGCAACGCGGCGCGACGTGCGCAACGCCAGCGCCGGAGGTCGGCTGTTTCGGAACGATGGCGGGCACTTCAAGGACGTGAGCGCGGAAGCCGGAATCTTCGGCGGCGTCGACGGCTTTGGACTGGGTCTGGTCGTGAGTGACCTGAACATGGATGGGTGTCCCGACGTGTACGTCGCGAACGATTTTCAGGAACAGGATTTCCTGTACTACAACACGTGCAAGCGCACCTTCACCGAGTCGATCGCGACAGCGACAGGGCACACCAGCCGTTTTTCGATGGGCGTTGACGCGGCCGATGTGAACAATGACGGACTGCCCGATATCGTGGTTGGCGATATGCTGCCGGAGCGTGAGGATATCCTCAAATCATCGGCCAGCTCTGAGTCGTACAGCCTGTTCAATTTGCGCATTCGCGCCGGATACCACGCCCAGTATGCGCGCAATACGCTGCAGCTCAATCGCGGTGACGGGGTGTTCAGTGAGATCGGATTTCTGGCGGGCGTCGATGCGACCGACTGGACCTGGTCGCTGCTGTTCGCGGATCTCGACAACGATGGCCTGAAGGATCTGTTCGTAACCAGCGGAATTTTCCGCCGGCCAAACGATCTGGATTACATCAACTACCTCGGCAACACGCAGGTACAGGAGTCGCTGGCGCATGGCGTGACGCAGGCGAACATGCCGCTTCTGAAGCAGATGCCGACGGTGCCGGTGGAGAATCACGCCTATCGTAACGACGGTGACTTGCATTTCACCGACATGGCGAAGGCGTGGGGCCTGGCGCAGATGGGTTACTCGAATGGCGCCGCATACGTGGATCTCGACAACGATGGTGCGCTCGATCTCGTGGTCAACAATTACGATGCGCCAGCGTCCATTTATCGCAATCTTTCGCGGCAGCGGTCGGGCAACGCGTGGCTGATGGTGACGCTGAACGGTGCGGGGAAGAACACAGCCGGGATCGGCAGCAAGCTGACCGTGGTGCAGAAAGGCGTGCGACAGTTCCTCGAACAGAGCCCGACGCGCGGCTTCCAGTCGTCCGTGGATCAGCGGCTGCACTTCGGCCTTGGCCGCGACTCGATGATCGACTCGCTGATCGTGATCTGGCCCGATCGGAAATTTCAGATCATGACGCAGGTGCCGGCCAATCGGCGCCTCACGCTGTCGCAGCGCGATGCGCATGGTGTGTGGGACTACGCGGCCCATCGCGCCGCGACGTCGCTGCTGGTGGATGTGACCGACAGCATCCGGACCAGCTATCGGCATGTCGAGAATGACTTCAACGACATGGATCGCGAACCGCTGATGCCGCACCTGCTCTCGACCGAAGGGCCGGCGCTGGCGGTTGGTGATGTGAATGGTGATGGACTTGATGACATCTATGCCGGCGGCGCCAAATGGCAGCCCGGCCGCATGCTGCTGCAGCAGAAGGACGGTTCGTTCGTCGCATCGGACACGACGATGTTTGCCGCCGACAGCATCCGCGAAGATGTCGATGCGGTGTTCTTCGACGCCAACGGCGATGGACATCCGGATCTGTATGTCGTCAGTGCCGGCAACGAGTTCTGGGGTGCGGCGCCGCAACTCGGAAACCGGCTCTACCTGAACGACGGCACCGGTCACTTCACGAAATCGGAAACGGCGCTGCCGGCGGCATTCGAGAACGGATCGTGTGTGGTGGCAGGTGACTTCAACGGCGATGGCCACATCGACCTGTTCGTCGGAAGCCGCGTGGTGGCAAAGCAGTACGGATTGTCACCGAAAAGCCATCTGCTTCAGAATGACGGCAAGGGACACTTCACCGATGTCACCGAGTCGCTGGCGCCGGCATTGAGTACCGCCGGTATGATCACGTCGGCCGTCTGGCTCGACTACGATCACGACGGGAAGCTGGACCTGATTGTCGTTGGTGAATGGACGCCGGTGCGCGTCTTCCATCAGGAAGGCGGTCACTTTGTCGATCGCACCACAGAAGCGGGGCTGGCCGGGAGCGAAGGCTGGTGGAACACGGTCACGGCCAGCGATCTGAATGGCGACGGGCGACTGGATCTGGTACTTGGAAATCTGGGACTGAATTCGTATCTCAAGGCATCGCCAGCCGAACCGGCGCGGATGTACCTGTACGACTTCTTCGGTAACGGCACACTGAAGCAGATCATCACGTTCTATAAACACGGCGTGAGCTATCCCCTGGCGAACCGCGACGAGATGATGAAGGTGATGCCGCAGCTCAAGGCGAAGTTCCCGACCTACAAGTCATTCGGAGCCAGCAGGATCGAGGACATCCTGCTGCCTGACGAACTCGCAAAAGCCACGGTGCTTACCGCACACACGTTCGCGACGTCGGTGGCAATCGCCGGCGTCGATGGCCGCTTTACGCTGGCCGCGTTGCCGCGCGAGGCACAGTTTTCATCGGTGTACAGCGCCGTCGTGCGCGACTTTGACGGCGATGGCAAAATGGACATCCTGCTCGGCGGAAATTTCCTGGGCGCGCCGCCGATGCTCGGCCGGTCGGATGCGAGCTATGGCCTGTTGTTGCACGGCGCCGGCAACGGCACATTCTTGCCGGTCGACATGACCCGCAGCGGCGTCATGATCCGGGGCGAAGTCCGACATATGCAACCGATTCGGCGCGCCGACGGCCGGACCACGATTGTGGTGGCGCGCAACAACGACCGCCTCGCCTTCCTGCGTTCGCGACACTGATCAGCGTCTGCATTCCCCGGGCCCATCCCATGCGACACACCCTCCTTGCCATGGCGATCTCCATTACAGCGCTGTCGGCATGCTCCCGTGCCGACTTCGCGTCAAACTCCGGCGGCATGCCAGCCGCGGCCGACGCTGCGACTCCCAGTGCTGCAATCGCCAGTCATCATCCCGGCTGGTCGAAGAAAGCGGTGATCTATGAAGTGAACATCCGGCAGTACACGCCGGCTGGCACCTTTGCCGCATTCACCACGGCGCTGCCGCGTCTCAAGGATCTTGGCGTAGACATTCTCTGGATCATGCCGGTGCAGCCGATCGGCAAGCTGAATCGCAAAGGCACGCTCGGCAGCTACTACTCGATCTCGAATTACACGGCAGTGAATCCGGAATTCGGCAACGTCGCCGATTTCAAGGCGATGGTTGCGGCGGCGCACGCGGCGGGATTCAAGGTCATTCTTGATTGGGTTGCCAATCACACCGCGTTCGATCACGGCTGGACGGTAGCGCACAAAAACTGGTATACGCTGCGTCCGGACGGCTCCATTTCGCGCGCGATTGACGAGAAGGGCAAGGAAACTGACTGGAGCGATGTTGCCGACCTGAATTACGACAACAAGGACATGCGCGCCGAGATGATCACGTCGATGCGCTGGTGGCTCGACAACACCGGCATCGATGGATTCCGCTGCGACGTTGCCGGGTTGGTGCCGTACGATTTCTGGGCCGCGGTCCGCTCGTCGCTCACGGCAGTGAAACCCGACCTCTTCCTGCTGGCTGAGTGGGAAGATCCGGCGCTGCATCCGACGTTCGACATGTCGTATGGATGGGGGCTGTATCACCTGATGAACGACATCGCCTCGGGAAAGCAGAAGACGACAGCTCTCGATACGTACTTCAT
>JANMWU010000870.1:0-4379 GCA_031380785.1 Gemmatimonadaceae bacterium | reverse complement strand
TGAAGCGCACGTGAATGGGGAGGCGGTCCTGCGCGTACAACACGCCGACGATTCGCTCAATCGTCTCATGCAAGCCATTTCGGATCAGCGGCGTGTTACCTAACATCTGCATGTGCCAGCCGGAGTGCCTCCAGTGGTGGCGGTGCGTGGTAGGTTCTCCGGTGCGGGCACTCCGCAGGCAATGCTGGTGTTAGACGGCTCACTACTCTGATGTATGCCATACGAAGCGCACGACGTAGACACGCCTCAAGACGATGCTCTCGCGCTTTGGCGCTACATGGATTTCACGAAGTTTGTCTCGCTGCTTGAAGATCGCGCGGTGTACTTTGCTCAGCTCGCGGTGCGTGCAGAAGACGACCCGTTCGAAGGTTCACTGTCGCAGCCAACCATTAAAGAGTTTGTCGCTGCGGCCAAAAATGAGGGGTTGTCGCCTGTCGACACTGAGGGTCGAGTTCGCACAACCCTTCAGACGTATGGAATGGCGAGAACGCTTTTGTACGCAAACTGTTGGCACCAGAATACCGTTGAATCTGCCGCAATGTGGAAGCTCTACCTGCAAAGCGGAGAAGGGATCGCGATCAGATCGAGCGTAGGTCAACTCAAGGCGTCCTTCGCAAAGTCTGGCCGCCCGGTACATGTAGGGATGGTCCAGTACATAAACTACGACGTGGACCTGACGCCGATTCACAACGTGATCGGACTCGGTCTACTGAAACGCAAGAGTTTCGAGCATGAGCGCGAGATTCGGGCGCTGCTTTTCGAGAATGAAGGGCCGAAGGGAATTAAAATTCATGTGGAGCTGGAAACCTTGATCGAAAGCATTTATGTGGCCCCTACAGCACCGGCCTGGCTAAAGTCACTCGTAAACAATGTTGTTCTTCGATATGAACTATCTATCCCTGTGCTTCAATCTGCACTCAGCCAGCGTGCGCTGTACTGACGCTCGTTTCCAACTCGGGCCAGTTTGTAGGTTTGCGTTCGCCCGGTCTAACACGGGTTGCTGCTGACACTGCGGCCCGCGTATTGTGATCAGGCGAACCATTAGTTGGCCGCAGCGCAGCAGAACCCTGTCTCGTTGAGGCTGTAGAAAAAGCCTCAACTGACTCCGCCACACGGTGTCGCGTCGCGCAAAACTTTGTCTCGTTCACGCAGGCGCTCCGTCGTGCGCAGTTCGGCCGGTCGGTGGCCGCCGAAACGCGGCGTTCGCGTGCACGCACGTGCTCCTCGGCGCTCGCTCATGCGGCGTAGCCCGCGTGAGTGAGCTTCTCGATGTTGTGCACCAGGCAAAAGAGCAGCCACTGGCCGTTCACCTTGGTGCGCCCGCGCAGCGTGAAGCGATCGAGCCGCTTGTTGTAGCGGAGATTCGCGAACACCGGTTCCACGGTCGCGAATCGGCGCCCATATGCCGCGCGGCCCGCCGGCGTATCGAGCCGCTGCTGCATGCGCGTCGTGTGCGTGTCCTTCGGCGGCGAGGCCGTGTCGACCGGCACGCGCTCACGAAAGAATGCGACGGTGCGCACTGGCGTGGTCTCGGGCGTCCGCAAACACGCCGCGCGCCACGCGCACGGCACGCAATCACGCTTCGCGCCGCGAAAATGTTCGCCAACATACCCCTGTGTCACGTGGCTCGCGCCCTTGCGATACAGCGACGTGCCCGCCGGGCACACACAGGTGCGCGCCTCGGCATCATACAGAAAATCGCTCGGCGTGAACACGGCTGACTCGCGCGGTATCTCGCGCGACTTGTCATGCAGCGGGTCCGGCGCCTGCGTGTGGTGCGCGCGATCGGTCAACCGCGCATCGCGTTTGCGCAGGTCGGGATCCGCAATGAGCGCGGTCACCGTCCGGTCCGCGAGCGCGGCGAGATTTGCCTCGCTCTGGTACCCGGCATCCGCGGTGAGCAGTGTCGCGCTCGTGCGGAGTGTCGCGAGTGCGTCCACGACTGGGAGCAGCAATTCGTGCTCAGACCCCGTGCCGTGCGCCTGCGCATTGACGATGATCTGGTGCGTCGCGTCAACGGCCGCCACACCGGTGTACCCTTGGATGACGCCCGTGTCCGTCGCCATCGTTGCGCTCTCATTGTCGGTGCGATTGCTCTTCCGGAGCCCGCCCGTCGGCCCGCGGCGATCATCGGGATGCGTGGCGAGCCACGCGCGCAGGTGCTCGGCATCGCGGGTCAGCCGCGCGACCCGCGCGGTGGTCTTGGCAGCAAGATCCGGCTCCAGCTCGAGCGCGTCTGCGGCGCGGTGCCGATCGAGCATGGTCTGCGCGGCCGCTTCCAACTTCGCGGCCCGCTGTGTGAATTCGGCGCGCGTGCCGCTCCGATGCTTGGAGGCGTTGCTGGGCAGTTTGACGCCATCAATCGCAAACATTTCGCGCCCGATCAGGCCCTGCCCGTCGCACACCGCCAGCACGGCCGCAAAGACCTGCGCGATGTCGTCGCGCAGGGTGCTGACGACGTGCGCGATCGTCGTGAAGTGCGGGGCGGTCATGCCGCACAGCGCCATGAACGTCACCTGCTCTTGGCACGCCCGCTCGATGGCGCGACTGCGGACGATCCCATGCGCGTACGCGAAGAGCACCACTTTGAGCAACATCGCGGGCGGGTAGGCGGGCGCGCCGGTCGTGTCATTCCGGAAGCGGGCGTCGAAGTGCACGAGGTCAACTTCGTGATCGAGCAGATGGTGCAGCGCGTGCTCGAACGTCCCGGGGAGCAGTTGGCGGGCAAGGTCGACCGCCACGAACTGCGGATTGGTGTCGAGATATTTGTATCGGGCCATGGTGGGGTGCTCGACAGCGAGGGAACCGCGTGGCACATTCCAGCAGGCCGGCGCTGAAGTGTACTTCAAGATTCGTTCCCGAAAACGCCTCGTGTTGGGGTTTTTCTACAGCCTCGTTAGCGGGCTCGCCGAGTTTCATGTGACACGAAGACTTATTCTCGTGACCGTGCTGTGTCTCGGGCCGCCAGCGTTCGCGCAGGGCGGGGCGGACTCCGTGTCGCTGCAGTTGCGGCAGGAGCTAGCGTCACGCGCGGATTCGCTCGCGCGGCTGGACCCCGCAGTCGAAGTCGCGGTGGCGTTGCGACACCATGACCGGCGGTTCATCGGAATCCAAGGCTATGTTCGAGTGGCGCCCGGAATCTCATTCCAGGACCCCATGTATCCCAAGCAACACGCGATGCGCGTCATACAGGGTACGAGCGACGGGCTCTGGGCGCCGGAAGTGGCGCGACTAGGCCGCGTTGGAGCACTGTACGCAGAGAAGTACAACCGTTTATTGCTGCGAGAGCTGCGCCGCCGGGCGATCGCGCATCGGCATGCGGGTCGTGATCAACCGGGCGAGTGATGATGGATACGGGCTTCAAGGAACGCTCCCTGCGTTTTGCGATGGCATCCGGCGAAAGAGCTGCATATCGGCGAGATTGGTGTTGGCCCGCTAACACGGGTTGCTGCAGCCACGGCGGCCAAGCATTATGGATCAGGATCACCTTTAGTGCGGCCGCCGTGCAGCAGAACCCTGTCTCGTTAGACCGCACTGCAGGTTGGTCGTCACGCACTTGCACACTCGCCGAGGTCACCGATGATGCAGCCCAGATCAGACGCGCACAACGATGAGACGCTCCTGTCGGAACAAGTCGCGCACGATGTTTTGGCGCGCGCTGCGGTCCTCGATGCTCACGATGCCGCGAGTGTCTCCGTTGCCCGCTTGCGCGAGATCGCTCGTGAAGCCGGAATCGTCGAGTCGGCATTCGATCGGGCGATTGCCGAAGTCGGCGTTCGGGCGCCGTCGACGCGTATCTCCGGCGAGTCCCGGACTCTGACGTCGCGTGTCTGGCCCGGTCTCGTGACGAATGCCGTCGCATTCGCAGCATTCTGGGCGCTCCTCGGTCTCATGACGCGGATTGCCTCGTCGCTTGGCGCGCCATGGCAGTTGCACCACGGAGCCATGATCGCCGCCAACCTGATCGGGGTCGGCGTCGCCATGCGCCTTCGCGCCCGCGTCACGTCCGCGTTGCTCGCTGTCACGGCTGCCGCGCAGTTTGCAGAGTATCCGATTCAATTGCTGTTTGGCATCGACAAGGTGCAGGGCGGAGGCACGAAGTGGGCCCTTCTTCTCGCGGGCGCGGTCGGTCTCGGCTTCGGTGCGCTACTCATGCGAGCGCGGCGTCCACCGGCCGCGCCGCTGCCGCAGCACGCAACTCTCTCGGAGACAGGCGAAGCCGAGCCGCGGAAGCGTTGGTTCTGGTGGGCGCAATGCCGAACTCTGCCCGCGCTCGCCCGTGCGGTCTAACCCGCGTTGCTGCTGACATTGCGACCAATTGTCGGTGATCAGGAGTAGCTTCAGTGTGGTCGCAATGCAGCAGAACGCCGTTTCGTTAG
>JANMWU010000821.1:0-1949 GCA_031380785.1 Gemmatimonadaceae bacterium | reverse complement strand
CGTGATCATTGCGTAGAATTCGGAAGCAGGAGTCCGATCATGGTGATAGGCTCATCGCGAGCGTGCCGCCGATTCATTGCGAGTGTCGTCCCGACCGTAGGCAGGATCAGCGGAGCGGTGTTGCTCTGCGTGTGTGCGGCGGGTTGCAATGAGTCAGTCGCGCCAGTGACTTCAATTGTGCTCAGGAATAAGACACAAGACAGCATTGGATACTATGCGCATGACTTGCGTGTGACGGCGCTTTTCGACCCGCCAAACTTCGCGCTCGCTGACTCGAACTTCCGTCGACAAACCGTCGCGCCCTGAAGTGATCTCGTTCTCCTGCCAGCGACGATCGAAGCATATCTCCCTGGCGGGGATGTCCGATTCTACTTGTACCGCATTCGCGCGGGTCGAGCTCAGTTCGGCGGGACGATTACCTACACAGACGCCGAGCTGCGCGCGACAAATGGTGTCATTACGATTTCAGCATTGGCGCCTGCGAACGATGTTTATCGCACGGCATCAGAAGGCACAGCTGAGTTGTTTACGCCACGTGAGTCCACACCTCTCATCGGCACGCGTGTCCGCACGGCATACAGCCGTGTACGGATGCGCAACTGGGTGTACGGTACACACATTGTGACGCTTGCAGGAGACGCGAAGGCCCTGCTGGCAACGGATCCAGCTGTGATCAGTTCGGATGGTAGCAAGCAGATAATCTTTCGAGGTGACCGCGTCGCTTCGCGTGCCGGTTCAATGTTCTCGTGGCATGGGATACTCGAGGGCCGCACGGCCGGTTCCGCCGATCTCGTTGCAACGGCGAGCGGAATCGTCGGGACTGCACGTGTTATTAACTCGGCCAGTATTTAGTTGACAAACGGGCGTGCGCGTTGTAGATTGTGGCATGACGCATCCCGATGCTCGCACGTTGGCACCCGCCGCGCAAATGGAGAAGCGGCGGATCGCGATGTCGCTGCGCGAACAAGGCGACAGCTTCAGCGCGATTGGGCTCGCGTTGGGCGTGCACTACATGACGGTGTCGATGTGGTGGGATCGCTACCAAGCCGGTGGGCTCGAGGCCTTGGCCGTGCGCACGCGGGGGCCGAAGGTAGGCGTGCATCGGCGCCTGACGCCGCGCCAAGAGCAGGCGATTCAAAAGGCGATCACCGACACCACGCCGGATCAGTTGAAGCTGCCCTTTGCGTTGTGGACACGTGCGGCGATTGCGCAATTGATTCAGCGACGCTACAACATCGTGGTGCCCGTGCGCACGATGGGCCACTATCTCGCGCGCTGGGGCTTCACCGCACAGAAGCCGCTCAAGCGGGCGTATGAACAACGGCCCGAAGCCATTGCGGCGTGGCTGAAGACGGAATATCCGCGCATCAAGCGGCGCGCGTTGGCCGAGGGCGCCGAAATTCACTGGGGCGATGAAACGGGGCTCAGCACGAGCGATCCGCGCGGCCGGAGTTTCGCGCCGAAGGGCAAAACGCCCGTGCGGACGGTCCTCTCGCAACGCCGCTCGGTGAGTTTCCTCTCGGCCATCAGCAACAGCGGCACGCTGCGCTTTATGGTCTTGAAGAAAGCCATCGATGCGCCGACGCTGATCACGTTCTTCCGGCGGTTGTGCAAGGACGCCGGGCGCAAAGTGTTCGTGATCCTGGACAACCTCAACGTCCACAAAGCGCGTGCGGTGAAAACGTGGCTGACGGATCACGCGAAACTCATCGCAGTGTTCTACTTGCCCTCGTACTCGCCCGAGCTGAACCCCGACGAGTATTTGAACGGCGATCTCAAACTGAGCGTCGCGAAACGGGCCCCCGCCCGGACGCGCGACGAACTCCTGCACACCGCCACAGCACGCCTGCGCTCTCTGCAACGCCGCCCAGACCAAGTCAAGAAGTTCTTTCAGCACCCGCGTGTCCGCTACGCGGCATAATGTCGACTAAATCGTGGCCCAAGTAATA
>JANMWU010000803.1:0-2026 GCA_031380785.1 Gemmatimonadaceae bacterium | reverse complement strand
CCAGAACAGCGCCGGGATCTCATTTGAGACGCCGGTACGCGACATTCTGTATCACGTTTTTCTGCACGCGCAGTACCATCGCGGCAAGGTGAATCTGTTGTTGCGCCAGGCCGGACTCACGCCGGCGCCAGTGGACTTCATTGGATTCATGCGCGGATTTCCAACAGCTGTGACGCGTGTCTGAAGCGGGTATGCATGCGCACGTGAAGCCTGCGGGCCGTGCTGCGCACAAATCGTGCGGTGACGCTGGATGTTGCTCTGGCGTTGCTGACGTCAAAATGGCATGAGGAACGACTACTTGCGCTGCTGCTCATGGTGGAGCACTACCGGCGCGGCACCGCCGCCGAGCGTCACGCGGTGTTCGATGCGTATCTCGCGCACCTCGAGTACATCAACAACTGGGATCTCGTCGACTCGTCGGCCGAGCATATCGTCGGACCGCAGGTCCCGGCTGATGAACTTTCGCTGCTGGAGCGAATGGCGGCGTCAGATCACCTCTGGACGCGACGCGTTGCGATGCTGGCCACGTTTCACCACATCAAGCTGCGGGAGTTCGGGCCGGCACTGCACATCGCGCCGCGGTTGCTGCATGATCCGCACCATCGGATGCACAAAGCGGTGGGGTGGATGCTGCGCGAGATCGGCAAGCGCGACCGGGCGACGCTGGTGGCGTTCCTTGATGAGCACTGGACGCGGATGCCGCGTACGGCGGTGCGCTACGCGATTGAGCATTTCACGCCCGCCGCACGCAAACACTACATGCCGTGATTGCAAACTCCTTCGCGAGCGGCCACGCGTCACTTTCACATGCACATGAACATGAACATGAACTTTCTCGCACTCACCGGCAGTCTTCGGGCGCGCTCGATCAATACGGAACTGCTCCATGCGGCGGCGCTGCTGGCGCCGGCGGGCACGCGCGTGACGGTCAGTCAGATGCTCGCCGAACTGCCGCATTTCAATCCCGATCTGGATGACATCGGCTCAGTTCCGCCATCTTCCGTGGCGAAGCTCCGCGAAGCAATCACCGCGGCCGACGCGCTGCTGATCTCATGTCCGGAATACGCGCACGGCGTTGCCGGGGCGTTCAAGAACCTGCTCGACTGGCTGGTGAGTGGTCCGGAGATGGTTGGGAAGGTGGTGTGTGTGCTGAATGCGTCATCGCACGCGACGCACGCGCCGGCGTCGCTGGTCGAGACGCTGCGCACGATGTCGGCGGTGGTTGTGACCTGCGCGGCGATCACGGTACCGGTGAACGGACGACGGATGAGTGCGGAGTCGATTGCCGACGACGCTGCGCTGGCGGCTGCGTTGCGAGCGGCGCTTTCTTCGGTTGCTGACGCCGTGACTGCGGCGCAGACTTCTGCCACGGCGCTGGAGCGCTGAACGACGTCACGCCGACCATGTCTTGCGCGGAAGGAGAATCTGTGCCGGTGGAATTTCACGGAATCGCTCCGCTGTTGCAGGTCTTCCATATGCCAGCGGCGATGGCGTTCTATATCGACAAGCTTGATTTTGTGCTCAAGAGTTCGAACTCTGCCGAGCCGCCGTATGACTGGGTGCTGCTGGCGCGCGATGGCACGGAACTGATGCTGAACACGATGTACGAAGCCGACGCACGCCCTCAAGCGCCGGATCCGCTGCGCGTGCAGCAGCACGACGATATGACGATGTTCTTTGGCTGTCGCGATCTGGACGGGCTTTACAAGGATCTCATTGCACGAGGCGTGAAGGTGCGCGCACCCGTGAAACGCGACTACGGCATGACGCAGCTGTGGCTCACGGATGCAGATGGATATGGGTTGTGCTTTCAGTGGAAGAGCGAGTGACCGGTCCGATACCTGACGCCACTTCCAACCGCGACGAATTCATTCGCGCCGCTGTTGTACCGCGCGATGCTTCATCGCCGAGTCACGCCAGCGGCACATTGCATACCGCACAGGCAATGCTCTTGGCGGAACCGACGCTCGCGGTGCGCGAGATTCACACCGCCGCGGTGCTCGGGGACGATGCGGCAGTGCGCACA
>JANMWU010000790.1:0-8302 GCA_031380785.1 Gemmatimonadaceae bacterium | reverse complement strand
AAATAGAGATTCGGCACATCCTCGCTCACGTTGTGCGGGCGCATGTACGCTGACTGGAACAGCGTCGGCTCCACGCTGAATGCGCTGCCCAGATAGCTGTTGAGCGTCGTCTGGAAATAGCGCGGATCCACATGATGCTCGGTCACGACGCGTGACCTGAGCCCCGGCAGATAGCGCGCATCGAGATGGTCGAGAATCCGATCAGTGTACCGCTGATGCACCACAGCCCAATCGGTGTCTCCACCCAGATGCGGCACCGGCGACAGCACATACCACGCGTCATCGCCCTCCGGTGCCAGCGACGGATCGGTGACGGTGGGGCGGTGGAGGTACAGCGAGAAATCCTCGGACAGATGTTTGTCGTCGAAGATGTCGCTCAGCAGCCCTTTGTAGCGCGGCCCCATCAGAATCTCGTGATGCGCCACGTCCGGCCACATCCCGCGCGTTCCGCGCGTGCCGAAGTAGCTCACGAACAAGCCCATCGAGTAGTCGAGCTTCTTCATCCGCGCGTCCGTATTCTTGCGGCGAAACTCCGGCTTTATCAGCGTCATGTAACTATTCGCGATTTCGCCATTGCACACCACTGCATCCGCCGCGACCTTCTCGCCGCTCGCCAGCAGCACACCCGTCGTGCGCCGCGTGGCCGGATCGATGACAATCTCGCTCACTTCGGCATTCAGCTGGACCGCGCCGCCGATGTCAGTAAGGCACTGCACGAGGCCGCGCACCAGCGCGCCGGTGCCGCCCATCGCGAAATGCACGCCCCACTTCTGCTCCAGTGTGTGCACCAGCGTGTAGAGGCAGCTGGCCTGAAACGGATTGCCGCCAATCAGCAGTGGATGAAAGCTGAATACCTGCTGCAGTCGCGGATCCTTGATGTACCTGAACACAAACGACGCCACCGATCGCTGTGCCTGCAGCAGCGCGAGCTTCGGCGCAACCTTCAGCATGCTGCCCACCGTCTCGAATGGCTGATCGACGAGCGACATGCCAGCCGCAAAAACTTTCTCTGTTTCGGCGAAGAATCTCTCGTAGCCGGCGATGTCGTCGGGATTGAAGCGACGAATCTCGCTCAGCACCGTTTCGCGTTCGCCATTGTAGTGAAAAACCGACCCATCTTCGAACCGCACGTTGTAAAACGGATCGATCGGGACGATGCGCACGTAGTCATCGGTGCGTTTGCCGGCAGCGGCAAAGATGTCGTCGATCATCCACGGTGCAGTGATGATCGTTGGGCCGGCATCGAACTGAAAACCATCGCGCTCGAAGACGTAGGCGCGGCCACCGGGCTTGTCGAGCTTCTCGACGATCGTCACCTGATGTCCCTGCGCCTGCAGACGCACGGCAGCGGACAGCCCGCCAAATCCACTCCCGATCACGACGATGCGCATGCAACCATTCTCAAAAGGAACGCGGCGCTCAACGGCTCGCACGCAGATGCAACAGATGACAGACGAATGCTGCGCTCAGCGCGGGCGCCAGGGTCCATGCGGGCCAACCTGCCGCCAGTGCGCGGCAGGCCAGCGTGAAACCGGCGCCCGCGCCGAGGAACGACGCGAGGTGTGGCAATGGCATGCCGCGACCAGTGCGGCGGAAATTGCGGGCGAGCACGGCGCCTTCCACAACCAGCAGGGCGAGGATTACATCGTACAACGCCGGCGCGCGCAGCCAGTCCAGCACCGGAGGCGCCGCGTGCCGTCAGCGACTGGCGACAGCGATGTCGCCGAGTGATCCCGACGTGCGCGCGGCAATTCCGACCGTCTTCGGTCCTTTGCGGATCGCCAGCACGAGTGGAATCGCCATCGCAATCGTGCCAAGTACGAACGCCAGCCACATGCCCCGACCAATGCAGATACCGAGCGGCAATGCGGCGGCAACGCCATACAGCACAAGCGGGAAATTCGACGGCGAGACCTTCGATGCCCACGTGGTCGGAGGCACGATCATCAGCATCACTCTCGCGACGATAATGCCCGTCAACAGCCATCCAAGCCAGTTGGTCAGCGGCATACCGTAGAAATGGCCACCGATCAGAATGTTCTGCCACAGCGGCATGTTGTCGGTCGGCGGCAGATGCCACAGCCAGTGCACACTTGCGACCATCGCCGGATCCATCGACACATCCCACGCCGTGAGCACGAAGGCTGCAACCAGCGCCCACCACCAACGACTGAGTCCGTCATTCTTCGCCGGCAGCAACCGACCGCAGATCGCCAGCGAGCAATACAACATGAAGAACCACGACGTCGGAATGTTGAACGGCACCAGGCCGAGAATCTTATAGCCAAGCTGATTGGTGTAGCTGTAGGGTCCGAACGGCAGCCCGGTGCTGGTGCCGAGCAGTTCGGATGACAGCGAAATGCCGAAACTGGCAATGAACACAAGGATCGCTGTCTTCCTGCCGAGTCGGCCAATCGAATGCAGCAATCCGGCCAGGGCACCGAACACCACCGTCGTCTGTCCGCCCCACTTGAAGCCGAACGCCATGATTCGCTGGTTCTTCGGCGTCTGCAGCCACTCCGGAAATGGCGGCGACAGGAATGTCGCGAACGCAATGCCGGAGAAAATCGTCAGAGCACAGTGGATCAGCAGGCAGGCGAGCGCCACACGCATGAGCGGCGATGTCTCGTCTTCAAGCAACAGCGATTCAGCCTTCACCGGGCGATCCCTCGGTTCAATACGGCGGAGTGTGAACTCAGCATGTCACTCGAAGCCGGGTGCGTCAATCACGGCGTGGATATCGGCAAGGCTTGCTGTCATGCCAGACGAACGAGCTCGTCAGACTGACCCGCGTCAGCCGAGTCCCACGGCAGCTGCGGACCGGCGAGCAAGGGCTGCGGGCGGAACGGTTGAGCAACAGGCCGTTGACGCCAGACCTGCCAGAGAACCTTCAAACGCGATGCATTGCCGAGTCGTGCACGCTGAGTGAGGCTGTCACAGCCGATGGCCTCAATCGCGCCCAGAATCCTGCTGTACCCGATGGCGCAGGCCCACGCACAGCGCTGGGCATCGGGTGACAACAGGGCAATTCCCGGCATCGCGGCAGCATACAGCGCTCGCGCCCTCGCCATCTGTTGACGCATGAACCGCTGCCATCGAGGATCGGAATCGCGGAGCTCGCCGCGCAGAACGTCGTCCGGCGTCAGGCCGAATGCCGCCAGATCACGTACCGGAAGGTAGCAGCGGCCGCGGCGTGCATCCTCACCCACGTCGCGCAGGATGTTCGTCAGCTGCATTGCGAGGCCGAGGGTTCGCGCATAGCGCAGCGCGACGGTGCGAACGTCGGAATCGCCCTGAACGCCAAACACATACGTACACATCTCACCAACTGAACTGGCAACGCCCTCACAGTATTGCGCCAGATCGGCCCACGTTTCGTAATGCACCGGGCGCAGGTCCATCGCCACGCCGTCAAGCAGTTCGCGCAGCACGCTCACGGGTACGCCAAATTCGCGCATCACCCTGTCGAGTTCGCGAAAAACGGGGTCGCTCGGTGTGCCGGCGAGAGCATCCTGCAGCTTTCGGTGGTGTGACGCCAGCGCTGCCGCAACATCCGGGCTGGCGGTTGCCCCCCCGTCGCTCCGGGCCCGGTCGGCCTGATCTACGATGTCGTCGGCAAGCCGGCAGAAGGCGTAAAGCGCAAACGCGGCCCGACGCTTCTGAGGCGGCAGAAAAACACTTGCCAGATGGAACGTGCGCGCGTGCTCGCGCACAATGCGGTGGCACGCCTGCGTATCTCGGTCACTCATTGCGAAACAGCGGGTCAGGGAAAAAGCCGAATAACGCCAGACGGGTCTGCCAGCTGAACGCGTCGAGGAGCATGAAGTTCCGGGGGGAAAGGCGTGAGGGGCCGAGTGCCGTCAGCGACACTCAGCCCCCATTTGGTAAGCTATCCCATCCGTTGCGCGGCGCGAATGCCAACGCCGGGACTCGAACCCGGACACCTTGCGGCAACAGATCCTAAGTCTGCCGTGTCTACCAATTCCACCACGTCGGCCTCGCTTTCCCAATCTAGGTGTGACTGTACCTCTGCGCGATGCTCGGCGCGGTCATACGACCACCGAAACTGCCTTGACGCCAAGCCGCGAAGACGCGAAGCGGTCGGTGCTCGCCGCGACCGTCGCTGAAGCATGGAGCCATGCATTTTTTTGGAGCAGCAACTGCTTGTGCAGTTCACAAAAAATCATGCACGAGCAGCACAGATGCCGGCCTGGCGCCTGAAAGCTTTGCGCCTTGGCGGCTTTGCGTCAAGGTTTTTGGCTCACTATGCCCGAAAAAACGCGGCGCCCGGCGAAAAATCCGGGAGCCGCGTTCCTGCACTGGTTGCGATCAATGCCCGCCGACGCGGATCGTCTCCAGGCGCGCGGCCTTTTGCTGCACGTTGTAAATGCCGAGTGTGATAACGTCACCTGGCTTGAGTGCGCTGAGCGCAGTTTGCAGATCAGCCACGGTACGAATGGCGTGACGCGGACGCGGATACACGACTTCGGTGATGATGTCGCTGTCGACCAGCTTGCCTCGCGCGCCGCTTGCGACATCAACATCCGATACGTGCACACCCTTCACTGAGGCCGGAACGCCGGCCTCACGCGCGAAGGTATCCGTCAGCGGTTCGACGGTGATTCCGAGCTTGTCGGTCGAAACGCCCGCAACTCCTGACTTCTCGGGCGAGGCGGTCTCGTTTGCTGCAGCAACCGTTGGCTCGGTCGGTGCTTCGGCGAGTTTGATTTTGAACGACTTCTTTTCACCAAAGCGCACGATGTCGACGGACACGATGTCGCCCGGCTTCTTCATACGAACGATGCGCTGCAGTGTGCCGCGACGATCGATCAGCGTGCCGTCAATCGCAACGATGATGTCGCCCGTCAGTACGCCAGCGGTCTTCGCCGGGCTCGGCGCGCTGCCGTCATTCGGGAACTCGCCAACCGTGACGCCAGCGATCGCCGAGAGCTGCGCCGCCTTCGCTTCTTCGGCGGTGATTTCGCGGATCTGAATTCCCAGCACCGCGCGACGCACGCGACCATGTGCGATCAGATCATCAGATACGCTCTTGGCCAGCGTGATTGGAATCGCGAATCCATAGCCGCTGTAGTAGCCCGTCTCACTGGCGATCATGCTGTTGATGCCGATGACTTCGCCGCGCGTATTTACGAGCGGGCCACCGGAATTGCCCGGATTGATCGCGGCATCGGTCTGAATGAAATCCGTGATCGCGTAGCGATTCTCCATCGGACGCTGCAGCTCCGGACCACCGCGACCCTTGGCGCTGATGATGCCCGCAGTGACGGTGAAATCGAGACCGAGCGGATTGCCGATTGCCAGCACCCAGCTGCCGATCCGCGCCGTGTTGTCATCGCCGAATTCAACCGTCGGCAAGCCTGTGCCGTCGATCTTGATGACAGCCACGTCGGTGGTCGGATCGGTGCCGATCAGCTTCGCGGTGAATTCGCGATGATCGGTCAGAATGACCTTGATGCGATCGGCATCACCGACGACGTGATTGTTGGTGAGGATGTAGCCTGTGCTTGAAACGATAAAACCTGTGCCGCTGCCGGCCATGGGCTGGCGCGGCTGACGGCCCTGAAACTGATTGAAGAACTCTTCCATGCCTGGCGGGACATTCGTCGGACGTCGCGATGCTGTTGCGCGTTTCGGCGCATCCTTCTCGACCTGAATCGAGACGACGGCCGGCGTCACCCGTTCAGCGACATCGGCGAAGCCAGAGGCGCCACCATCGTCCCGCGGACCGTTCGCCGCCTTCACGGCGCGTGCGCTTTGTGCAAATCCTGATTGGGGCAGCTCGAACGCCGTCGCAATCCCAATCCCACCAACAAATGCCGCCGTAGCGGCACCGACAATCTTTGCGCGTGTCATCATGCTCATCGTGTGCTCACAGATCCGGGAAGAGTCATTCGTCAGTACCCGAACACAACCACAACAGTTTCCTCGCCGTTCCGGCGTTCCGGCGTTCCGTCCTTTCGGCGCTCCTGCATCGTAACCCCAGTGTCGACCGGCGGGACGGCAGAACCCCCATTCCGATATCCGGAATGAGGGCGAGTTCCCGCCGGGAAAGTCACGGCCGCGCCACATCGGCATCGGCGTGACTCGCCCCTCCTGCATGACGAGCCTTACTTCTTCTCGTCGACGATCTCGTAGTCCGCCTCGACCACATCTTCGGCCTTCGGCGCACCATCAGCGGCCGGTTCCGACGCCGGCGGTGTGGCCGACTCAGCGCTTGCCTGACTGTACAGTGACGCACCGGCCTCGCTGTACACGCGGCTCAGCTCTTCCTGCGCCGCCTGGATCTCGGCCGTGTCCTCGCCGCGCAACGCCTTGCGGGCACGCTCAACGGCGGCGTCCAGCTTGGCCTTCGTCTCCGGCGCCAACCGATCCGACCACTCCTTCGCGTTCTTCTCGACGTCATACGTCATGCTGTCGAGACGGTTCCGCGTGTCGATCGCCTCACGACGCTTCTTGTCTTCCTCAGCGTTCTTCTCGGCGTCCTTCACCATGCGATCCACTTCGCCGTCAGACAAACCGCTTGACGCTTCGATGCGGATCTTCTGTTCCTTGCCGGTCGTCTTGTCCTTCGCCGTCACGTGCAGAATGCCGTTGGCGTCGATGTCGAAGACCACTTCCACCTGCGGCTGACCACGCGGTGCGGGCGGAATGCCCGTGAGCTGGAACTTGCCGATCGTCTTGTTATACACGGCCAGGTCACGCTCACCCTGCAGCACGTGGATTTCCACCTGCGTCTGGTTGTCGTCGGCCGTGCTGAATGTTTCGGACTTCTTGGTCGGAATGGTGGTGTTGCGCGGGATCAGCGTGGTCATCACGCCGCCCAGCGTTTCGATACCGAGCGACAGCGGCGTCACGTCCAGCAGCAGCACGTCCTTCTGCTCGCCGGTGAGCACCGCACCCTGCACAGCGGCACCGATCGCCACCACTTCGTCCGGGTTCACACCCTTGTTCGGCTCCTTGCCGAAGAACTTCTTGACGATCTCCTGAATCTTTGGAATACGCGTCGAACCACCAACGAGCAGGATTTCGTCGATCTCGCCCGGCTTGAGGCCGGCGTCGGCAAGCGCCTTCTCCATCGGCGGAATGGTGCGCGTGATCAGATCATCCACCAGCTGCTCGAACTTGGCGCGCGTGAGCGAGTAGTTGAGGTGCTTCGGGCCGCTCGCGTCGGCGGTGATGAACGGCAGGTTGATGTCCGTCGACTGCGTCGAGGACAGCTCCATCTTCGCCTTTTCACCCGCTTCCTTGAGCCGCTGCAGCGCCATCGGATCCTTCGACAGATCGATCGCCTGATCCTTCTTGAATTCCGCCACGAGCCAATCGATCACGCGCTGGTCGAAATCGTCACCGCCGAGGTGCGTGTCACCGTTGGTGGACTTCACTTCGAATTGACGCGAGCCATCGACGTCGTACAGCTCGAGTACCGAGATGTCGTAGGTGCCGCCGCCCAGATCGAACACGGCGACCTTCTCGTCCTTCTTCTTGTCGAGGCCATACGCCAAGGCGGCGGCCGTCGGTTCGTTGATGATGCGGAGCACGTCCAGACCGGCGATCTTGCCGGCGTCCTTGGTGGCCTGACGCTGGGAGTCGTTGAAGTACGCCGGCACCGTGACGACCGCCTTCGTCACCGCATGCCCGAGATAGTCTTCGGCCGTCTGCTTCATCTTCTGCAGGATCATGGCCGAGAGCTCGGGCGGCGTGTAACGCTTGCCCTGCACTTCGACGGTCACGAGGTCATTCTGGCCAGCGACGACCGAGTACGGCACGCGCCCTTTCTCGGCCGTCGCTTCGGACATCTTGCGGCCCATGAAGCGCTTGATCGAGAAAATCGTGTTGGTCGGGTTGGTGACCGCCTGACGTTTGGCGATCTGGCCGACCAGGCGTTCGCCGTCCTTGGAGAAACCCACCACCGACGGCGTGGTGCGACCGCCTTCGGCATTCGGGATCACTACGGGATCCCCGCCTTCCATCACGGCGACCACGGAGTTCGTGGTGCCGAGGTCGATACCAATCACCTTATCAGCCATACGTCGTATCCTCGAGTGTCGTATTGCGCATCACGCTCCATGGCAGAAAGCCGGAGCTCTCGTCGTCGCCGCGGGGCGTAGTGGTGCACGCGGTTCGACGTGAGCGAGCAAAGGGCAAGTGAGGGACCGTCAGTTTCTGCCTGTTTGGCAGGTACACGCTTGCGGTGTGGCAGGACGCGATCACGGGGGGTCAGAGTCGCTGATCGTTCTGATTTCGGTGACAGTGCACTCAGTCAATTACCAATTGACTGAGT
>JANMWU010000116.1:0-3090 GCA_031380785.1 Gemmatimonadaceae bacterium | reverse complement strand
TGGGCGCCATGCTCGGCCTCACGTTCACTGCGCCGCGGCTCGCCGCGCAGGCATCGACCCTGTCGCCGTTCAGTCTCGAGACGTTTGCGGCCCGCAACGAAAGTCGCAACGCGGCGGTGTTCGGCGGGCTCTCGCTCGCGGGATTCTCCGGGAGCTGGGGATTGCGCGTCAACTCCGCCCTCTCCGGCGTGGACTTCAACGGCGACAACGGGGGCATAACACCGGCGCGCCAGTGCAACCGCTACAGATGCCGGACGGGGTACGCGAATGGCTACGGCGACGGCCTCGGTCTGAACGTGAACGCGTGGAGCGTCGACGCCGACGTGATCGCGGAACCATTCCGTCAGGTACAGGTGCTGCGTCAGCTGCTGCTGGGGTTCTCGCCGTACGCGTTCGTGGGCATCGGACGCTACACGGCGAATTCGAACTCGACGCTCGGTGCCGATTCGTCGCATGCCGTCTGGAGCTACGGCGTTGGTGTGCATCACGAGCTCGTGGCACGCGTCGGGTTCACCGCCGAAGCGCGCGCGCGCCGGTCGCTGGACGACAATTCGTTCATGGGCGGCACATTCCGCAACGCGATCCAGTATCGCATGGGATTGAGCGTCGGACTTGGCGGCGGTGTGAAAAAGCAGCAGCCGATCCCGCGCATCATCTATCGCGGTCCGATTCCGGGGAGTTCGCCTGCGCCGGCATCAGTTCCAGTCAGTCCATCGCCGACAGCCACGTCATCGAGCGTCGATGAGCGCGCCGCAGACGCCTTGGTCCCGAGTCTGCTCGACCAGGCGGAAGCGTTGCTGAACACGCGCTGGCGCTCCGGAGGCACAACGCCGGACGAAGGCTTCGATGCCGGTGGATTCGTGCAGTACGTCTTTGCGCAGGAAGACATTCCGCTGCCACGACTGATTCGAGATCTCGCGCAGACCGGTGTCTATGTGCAGGCGCGGCCGAGTGCGATGCGAGCGGGCGATCTCATTTTCTTCTCGAGTGACGGTGGCTCGCCGCCGGATCATGTCGCGATCTACGTGGGACACGATCGCTTTGTGCACGCCAGCGCGAGTGGCGGCGGCGTGCTGTACGACGCGTTCAGCGACGGCGCACGCGGCAACTGGTTCGCCTTGCACCTGGTTGCAGTGCGGCGCGTCCTTGGCACCCGCAACTCCGATTCCCGTGTGCCTCCTTCGTCACTGACGCCGTCGGGACGACCGGATACCGCGCCGCGTCCGTCAGGAGGTCGCTGATCATGCTGCATACTTCATCCCGACTCTTCACCACGCGTCGTGACTTCGGCGTCTGGTCTCTTGTGTCGGCCCTCGCGCTCGCTGCACCGTCCGACCTGCACGCACAAGCATCGCCGGCAACCGACTCTCCGGCGGACATGTCGCGCATGATCGGATTGAGCGTCGCCGCCTCGGGCGGGCCGCGCGACACCCTTGGACTGCTGATCGCAACCGTGACACGCGACGGCCCTGCCGATCGCGCCGGCATCACAACCGGCAGCCGGATTCTGGCGGTGAACGGCTTGCAGGTGCGCCTTGCGCCAGCGGACATCGGACGACGCGCGGCGGCCGATAGTGCGCTGCTGAAATTCGACCGCGCGTTGCGCGTCACGCCACCTGGTCGCGACGTGATGCTGCGCGTGGCGGGAGGCGGGTTGACGCGGCTGGTGAGTGTGCCGGTTGTCGACCGGCGCACTGGCGTTGCGCCGGCGAGCGTTGCCGTACGCACACCGACACCAACCGCCGCGCCCGACACACCGGCGCCATCTGACACGAATGGTGAGCGCGCAAGCATCGCGGTGGCCGCCGCCGCGATTCCACAGTCGGCGAATCCAGCGCCGCCACCACGCCCTGTTTATACGGTGGACCCGGTCAGCGCAGCAGCGACTCCGGCACCGGCCGCAACAACGCCAATAACCGCTGCGCAGCCAGTGCGTGAGACGCGGTCGGTAAGCACACTCGCCGATGCACTTGGTGACATGCAGCTCGAACTGCGACGGCTCGCGCACGAATCGCATTCGCTGGCACTGAGCGACAGCCTTGCCGATCTGGACGCCGCGGTCGGCGCATTGCGTCGTCGCATGCGCGCCATCGCTCCCGATGCTGTGCCTGCCGCGGCACGAATCGACAGTGTTCAGGCTCGGGCAACGCCAGTCACACAGCGGCCGGCGCCGTCAGCGGCGCCGCCGGCCGTGACACCGGCGTCGACCGCGCCCGTCGCAATGCCGGCCGCAAACGGCACAAAAGTGTCGGCCATCGCCGCACCGACGCGCATCAGCGTGGCAGGACTCGAACTCGCGAGAGTGAGCGCCGAGCTTGCGACGTATCTCGGAGCGCAGGCCGACGCCGGCCTCAGCGTGATCCGCGCCAGCGATGCGTGGGAGCCGATGCACACCGGTGATGTGATCATTCAAGTGGATGGAGCGGCGCCTGAACCGGAACGGCTTCGCAGCGCGCTCGAGTCGCACAAACGCATCAGCGTGACGCTGCTGCGGCGTGGCCGATCGTTCACCATCCTGCTGGGCGAGGCCGACGGGCGCTGAACGTGCCTGCTGCCACCGCGACCCGGCTACCAGGGTCGCGGTGGCAGGTCGTCAGAGAGCAGCGGGTGCAGCGTCGCGCGCAGTTCGCGCAGCGCACGCGTGATGTTGGCCTCGACGGCCTTCAGACTGATGCCGAGTCGCGCCGCGATCTCCGTCTGACGCAGGCAGTGTCGTCGGCTGAGGATAAAGATTTCACGGCACCGCGGCGGCAACGCTTCAACCGCCGCGTCAATTGCCAGATGCAGCTCGGCTTCCGCCAGCGCGATGTTAGCGTCGGACGGATCCGGCTGCTCGCGTCGCAGGTGCAGCGCCGACACCAGCTTTGGTTTTGCGCGCGCCACAATGCCGTCGTGACGAACGACGTTCAGGGCGCGGTTGCGTACCGCGTGAAAGAGCCACGCCTGCACGCTGCCGACTGGGTCGAGTGACGCGCGTCGCCGCCATAGCTGAAGCAGGGTGTCCTGCACGACTTCTTCAGCGCGGGCACGATCACCGACCACTCGCTCTGCAAAGCGGACGAGTGGCACGTACCAGGCACGGAAGACGGT
>JANMWU010000712.1:0-3173 GCA_031380785.1 Gemmatimonadaceae bacterium | reverse complement strand
GCGAACAACTGTGATGCACCGTCGGTGGGCAACTGGATGCCACCGATCAGGCATGTGATTTACGTCATCAAGGAGAAACGCACCTACGACCAGGTTTTCGCCGACATGAAGCAGGGCGATGGCGACACCACGCTGTTGTTTTTCCCCGGAGCCACGTCGCCGAATCATCATGCGCTGGCCGAACGCTTCGGCTTGTACGATCGATTCTTTGTGAATGCCGAAGTCAGCGCGGATGGGCACAACTGGAGTACAGCGGCGTACACCACCGACTACACCCAAAAGACCGTGCCGTCGAATTACTCGGGCCGTGGACGGTCGTATGACTACGAAGGCACGAATCGCGGTCGCATACCGTCCGACGATAAGGCAGATGACGTCGCGGCGCCCATCAACGGATACCTGTGGGATCTGGCGCAGAGGAAAGGGCTCACCTTCCGCAACTTTGGGGAGTTCGTAGTGCCGGAGGGCGCAAATGAGGATGCGCCAGCCGGCTATCGTGGTGTGAAGCCCTTTCTCGTCGCGAATACCAGCAAAGACTATCCCGGGTACAATCTCGATATCCAGGATCAGAAGCGCGCCGATATCTGGATCAGAGAGCTCGCCAGCTATGTGACGAAGGGTGAGATGCCGCAGCTGCAGATTCTGCGACTGCCCAATGACCACACGTCGGGCGCATCGGCGAACAAGCCGACACCGCAGGCGCATTTCGCTGACAACGACCTCGCCCTCGGCCGGGTGATCGAAGCGCTGTCGAAGACGAAATTCTGGGAGAGCACGGCCGTGTTCGTCCTCGAGGATGATGCGCAGGCAGGCCCCGATCATGTGGATTCACATCGATCATTGCTGATGGTCATCTCGCCGTGGACACGCTCCGGACCACAGCACCGCTTCGTCAACACCACCGATGTCCTGGCGACGATGGAAGCGCTGCTCGGCCTGGATGCGCTCTCGCCCTACGATCACTACGGTCGCCCGCTGCGCGAGATCTGGCGCGACTCCCCCGATGTGCGACCCTACGCCGCGATCACCCCGGCGCAGTCACTGACGCAGAAGAATCCAGCGCGCGGTACCGGCGCCATCGAATCGCGCCGGCTCGATCTGCGCTACGAAGACGTGGCCGAGGAGGAGCTGTTCAATCGGATCCTCTGGTACACGATCAAGGGCAAGGTTCTGCCGTATCCCGGTCCGACGCGCATGTCGGCTGCTGAAGTGCTGCGGGGCAGGTAGCGGCTCACACCGCGTGTGAGGCGATGCGAGCACGCGCCGGTTCGCCGGCTGACTGATCCTCTCGTGCCACGTATGTTCGCTTGATGCGGATGTCGGCGCCGGCGAACGGCCCCGTTCCGAGAGCGTGCAACTCGAGCGTCGGCTCCTTGCCCAGCGCTACCATGCGCCGCGATTCGCGAAAGTCCTGGTTCACCTGCGCGAGCGTATCGAAGAAGCACGCGTGCCACACCGCGCCGCGGTCACGCCGTCCCTCGTCTTCGACCTCAAGCGCAATCACGAGTCGCTTGTCGCCCTCATCGTCGTCGAAAGTCTGCAGTTGAAATGCGTCCACCATGCGCGCCATCTGCCTGAGGCGGAACAGCGCTTCCTGCACGTCCGCGGGCGAGATCTTGCATCCGTAATATGCGACACTGGCGTCAGAGCGACCGTAGTGAAACAACAGAGGCAGATCGAGCGCGTTGGGCGCGAGCTGTTCGAGCGCGGGCCACTCGTCAGCCAACAGAGCGCGCAGTTCCGGCATGCGCATCACATGGCCGAGGTCGTGAATGTTGTAGCGAATTTTCGGTGCAACGTAGCGCGGGCGGCAGATAGTGATGAGCAGTTCACCGTCGGCGTTCGTTTCCATGAAAAACTCCGACGGATTGAACTGAAAGATCATCGGCAGTGCGCCGCCGTGCTGAAACACCTTCTCCGCCAGTTCCGGCCGGCTCTCAAGCAGGCGCCGGAGGGCGATAGTGAACTCGGTTTCTGCCGCGATATTCAGTTCCAGGTCGGACGCGCCGTACGATCCGTAGACGTGCGCGATACCCTTCTGCTGCAGGTATCGGCGCATCGACTCGCTCATCCCTTCTCCGCCAAAGACCATCGAGACGCGGTACCGCGACCAGTCGATGTCGGCGCGATCCGCCAGTTGCTTCAGAAACGGCGGATACCCCATGATCACATAGTGATGCGACGTGCCGAACTGCTGCAGCGCGTTCACGATCTTGCTGATGTCCGGGCCCAGCGTCTTGATGCGCGCCCACGATGACAGCGACAGCGTAAGATTGATTCCGGTGGCCCACGGTCCGAGCGCGAACGCGTTCAGAAAGAACAGTGGTTCGTGCCCAAGGCGATGCTGCAGTCCGCGTTTGATCGTACGCCCGTTTGCCGCGCGCTCGTGTACACCGCGGATCCAGTTTGTGGGTTGGCCGCTGCTTCCGGACGACTCGTCAATCAGCATGCCATCCGTCGGGAATACTCCATCGAGGCACCGTTCCTCCAGTGAAAACACCGACACATAGTTGCCCTTGTCGATGGCGGGAACGTCATCGATCGTCGTGAGCGAGGCGGCGTTGCCTGGCAGGCGACTCATCAGTGCGGCATACGCCGGTACGCGATTCAGGGCCGCGCGGTACTGCACCCACGCACCCGCGCGCCCGATCCACCACCGGACCGCTTCCAACCCACGCAGCATCAGCAGCGTGGAGCAGAATCCGCTGGTGTGCAGCACCCATAGCAACGATGACAGGCACCGCGCTTTCACGCGAATCAGAACTGTGTTCATCTGCCCTCCAGTCGGGCGTTGTCTTCGAGGAAGATTGCGTGTTCGTCCACGCGGTAGCTGCGCGGCGGGACGTCGCTGCGCCCAAGGCGAACCACCAGCCAGAGTTGCTCGTCGTTCGCCGCTGCTCCGACGCGCGAAACGAGCCTGGCGTGCGCATCGGGGTTGGTGATGACGGAGCCGAAGGGATGCATCTGCACGCCGCGACGCGTGAGCTCGAGCCACGAGCGACCGAGCAGCGTTCCGGCGTTGATCCAGTCCCCGGGCCCGGAGAATGGACCGGACCACCACGCGACCGTGCGGGTTCCGCTCATTCCGCGCACCAGCATCTTTCCGCACATGCGCGCACGCCAGCCGTGACCCCACTTTTCGTGCTCGTCGAAAAACGCTTTCAGCAGCCAGC
>JANMWU010000696.1:0-2556 GCA_031380785.1 Gemmatimonadaceae bacterium | reverse complement strand
ACACCGTTGGCCTTGAGCGCGCCGAAGATGAGGCGCGAGGCGTCGACCGAAACGGGCATGGTGACGGGCTGGATGTCGGAAGCGAAACCGGACCGGAGAGCATATTCTAACCGTGTACATCATCCCAATCACAGGTCCGACGCCATGTCCATCGATCTCACCCAATTCGTAGAGCACCACGACGGTATTTCCGTCATTCGCAGTGCGCAGACCGTGCGCTCGTGGAATGGCATTCAGTATCAGGCCGGTCTTTCGGCGAAGAATACCAGCGCGAAGCAGTTGTCGATGAACATCGCGACGGTGCCGCCGGGCGCTGTCGCGTTCTCGCACGTGCACGTGGGCTTCGAGGTGATGCTCTACATCCTCTCGGGTCGCGTGCGTCACGAATATGGCGATCACCTGCGCAAGTCGGTCGAGAATGGGCCCGGTGACTTTATCTACATCGAGCCGGGAGTGCCGCACGAGGTGTTCAATCTGAGCGACACGGAGCCGGTTGTGGCGGTGGTGTCACGATCAGACGCCGACGAGTGGGCGCACATCGTGAAATACGATCGCGAAAGCGGTCAGCTGGGCGAGGTGTTGAAGCCGGAGTAGCGTGCCGAATGCGAGCGCAAGTTTGTTTTGCAGAGTTTGCGGCTGCTGGTCATCCGCGCGCGCGCCGCCGCCCGGTGCGCACTGCGTCAATGAAACGCCGCATTCGCATTCTGATGACAGCGTACTTCAATTCCGACGGCAACTGTTCGGTGCGTCGGAGCCAGCGCAGAAACTGAATCGCATCCTCAGTCGCCGTCTCATCCTGCGGCAGCGCGCGATGCTGCGCGTACTCGGCGAACAGTCGCTCGAAGCGGGGCCCAAGCACCGCGGGAATCATTGGCGCCGCGTATCGCAGGCCGCGCTTACGCTTGGCCAGCAGCACACCGCTGAGCACCGCCGCCGCACCGGCGTCGACGCCGGGCGGCAATGGGCCACCGGCAACGAGCGCGGCCACAAGTTGCGCCTGCAACACCGCGAGTGACTGCTCTTCAGACATGCGCCATCCTCCGACGCGTACCCTGCCCCATCGCAATCGCGATCGCGTCAAGTTCACTGTGCAATTCGGCATCGCCCGGAAATTTGCCGTCACGTTCCAGCATGAATCCGGGCACCTCGTGCGCCGCACTCAGCGCGGCAACGAGTGCAATCACTTCAGGCGGCGTGCGCGTATCATGTGTGTCATGATACAGACCGTCGCGCTTCTCTCCGCCGGCGACGTGCACATACGCTACACGCTCCAGCGGCAGATTGTTCACCAGCTCGGCCGAATTGGCACCGTGATTCAGATCGTTGGCATGCACGTTCGCGAGATCGAGCAGCAGCATCACACCGGTCTGGTCTATTATTGCGCCGAGAAACGTTGCTTCGTCCATCTCGGCATCTGACCATTCCAGCAGTGCTGCGACGTTTTCAACCGCCAGCGGCACGTCCAGCATCGACTGCGCATCGCGGATGTTGCGAACCAGCACCTTCAGCTGCTCACGCGTGCGCGGTACCGGCAGCAGATGTCCGGCCTCGAGTCCACCGCCGCGGACGAACGCAATATGCTCGCTTACCAGCGGCGAGCCGAGTTCCCGCGCGAGCGCGCCAAGTGCCTTCACGCGTGATCGATCGAGTGCCGCGGTGCCGCCGAGCGAAAGAGAAATGCCATGCAGCACGACCTGCATTCCGCGGTCGCGCAGCTGATGCACGGCCGTCGGAATTCGGTATGGCGGACTGACATTCTCAGCCACGATTTCGATCCAGCCGAGATCCGTGCGCGACTCGATGAACAGCGCGATCTCCGGCCGCCAGCCGATGCCCATACCGAGCGAAAAGTCGGGAGTCATCCGCCGCCAGCTCGAACGGTCCGGTGGAACCGAGTGACTTGCCCGGTCGCTCTCGCAGCTGTGTCGAGTCGGCCTGTGCGATCCGGCCACGTTCTACGAGGCCAGCGATCGTCGCCTGGAGCGCTCCTGTTGTACCATGGCGCAGATATGCCACCTCAGCGGGCCGGAGGTCGGTCGCGGCGGCGCCGGCACCGGAAGCTGCGAACCGCAGCACGGACCGTACGAGCAGGGCGGAGGCGATACAGACCGCCATCAAAACCACGTAGATCAGCAGGAAGGTCGGGCCGTCAACTTCGAACAGGCTGGACATGGCGTACGAGGGTCGGGGTGCGCAGATCCGAAGCAGAAGGCCCTGCACGTAACGCGTGATTTCGCCGGCGAACAGCTCACGGTTCGCGGGTGGGCATCGACGTACGGGCGCGCGGCCTCCCTTCCCACCACGGCATCAGCCACGCCTCCGGCTTAGCGTTCCCGTTCCGATCCGCACAACCGCCATCCTCCGCACCGACCGCTACCGATGACCGCAGGCCCTCCCTCCGACGCGCTGGTGTTTTTCGGCATCTCCGGCGATCTGGCCTACAAGAAGATCTTCCCCGCACTGCATGCGATGGCCCGGCGCGGCGTTCTCAATATTCCGGTGATCGGCGTTGCCAACAGCGATTTCACCAGCGCGCAGATCATCGAACGTGCGCGC
>JANMWU010000693.1:0-2610 GCA_031380785.1 Gemmatimonadaceae bacterium | reverse complement strand
CGCGCATGACACGATGCCGTTGATCGATTGCAGAAATCCATGGTTCTGCATCAGCATCACGGACTTCACTCCGGCGAGATGCGCACCGGCCGAGATGCCGACGCCTTCCTCTTCCTTGGCGAGGCGCACCAGCGTCACATCAGCGTCATCCTCAGCCATGCGAATGAGATGCACCAGCCAGGTCTCGGGGAGCGCCGATACGAGGGACACACCGTTGGCCTTGAGCGCGCCGAAGATGAGGCGTGAGGCGTCGACTGAAACGGGCATGGTGCTGTGCAGGAGGTCGGAAGCGAACACCGGACCGGAGCGGATAGTCTAACCGTGCGCATCATTCCAATAACAGCTGCGACGCCATGTCCCTTGATCTCGCGCAGCTCGCGATGAACATCGCCACGGTGATCCGATCACGTGGTCTGTCTCCATGATCCGCCCTTGATCCGCGTCTAACTTCCGCATCATTCGCCGTACACGCGTCTGAACATCTGCCCAAGATCGATTTCCAGCGGCGCGAAATCCTCGACTGGCTGCCACACGATCGCGTCGCGCCGCACCTCCGCAGTTCGGCTTGACGGCAGCCATCGCTCAAGCACCCGCGTTTCGGCATCCACCATCCAGTACTCCGGAACCTGCATTGACTGATACAACTGCAGCTTCTCCTGGCGATCGACGCGCGACGTTGAAGGAGACCGCACTTCAATCACGAGGAGCGGCCGCCCCATCTCCGCGTACGTCGCCGGCGGACGGCCAGCCGCATCCAGCGGGATCACGAAGACATCCGGCTGCACCAGCGTATCGGACGAGACGATCACATCCGCTGGCGCCGACATGACCTGCAGCCCGACACGGTCGCAATACTGGAGAAGTACGGCAAGGAGTCGATCTGCGACGTACTGATGCCGAGGGGCAGGCGACGGCGTCACGAACAGCTCGCCGGCGATGATTTCGTAGCGCTTTCCGTCGTCAGGAATCCGGTGCAGGCGTTCCACCGTCCAGTCGTTCGAACCGGCTCGCATGGCCACGGGCTACGCTCTGCGCAAGAGAGATGGCATCCGATCATGCGCCGACGATGCGGCGCGCATTTTCATGTTAGCGATCCGGAGTTGCCCCAGCGTCATCATATTTATGCAGCAGCCTGAACGAAACCGTCCCGCCGGCCATTGCGACCGTGAGCGCGCGAACACACGCTTCCGTTGCGTGTGCGCTGCGAATACGAGTTCCACGCCCTTTCACAGAGACGCCAGCCATGACGCTCGATCTCACGCAGTTTGTCGAACACCACGACGGCATCTCAGTCATCCGCAGCGCGCAGACCGTGCGTTCATGGAACGGCATCCAGTATCAGGCCGGGCTGTCGGCGAAGAACACCAGCGCGAAGCAGTTGTCGATGAACATTGCGACGGTACCGCCGGGTGCGGTCGCGTTCTCGCACGTGCATGTGGGCTTCGAGGTGATGCTCTACATCCTCTCCGGCCACGTGCGCCACGAGTATGGCGATCACCTGCGCAAGTCAGTCGAGAACGGGCCGGGCGATTTCATCTACATCGAGCCGGGCGTGGCGCACGAGGTGTTCAATCTGAGCGACACGGAGCCGGTTGTGGCGGTGGTGTCACGCTCGGATGCGGACGAGTGGGCGCATATCGTGAAATACGATCGCGAAAGCGGTCAGCTGGGCGACGTGCTGGCGCCGGGGTGACTGAAGTGCCGCAGCGTGACGCGCTGATCCGTGCGCCACGCGGAAGGGTCGCGAGTCCCGAGTGCAGTTTTTTCACTCGCTATCGTTTCACCCGCGCACGCGACGGCGCCTCGATTGCATGGCGTCGATCAGCCGACGCACGCGCATCGTGACCACCACAAACTTCAACTCCGGCGGCAACTGCGCGGTGCGCCTGAGCCAGCGCAGGAACTGAATCGCATCCTCGGTCGCCGTCTCGTCTTGCGGCAACGCACGGAACTGCGCGTACTCCGCAAACAGTCGCTCGAACCGAGCCCCAAGCACGGCGGGAACCGTGGGTGCTGCATATCGGAGCCCGCGCTTGCGCTTGGCCAGCAGCACGCCGCCAAGCACCGCCGCAGCGCCGGCGTCGACTCCGTCCGGCAGCGGCCCGCCGGCCAGCAGCGCCGCGACAAGCAGTGCCTGGCGCTGGGCGAGTGACTCGTTTTCAGACATGCGTCAGCCTCCTTATGGTGCCATTCCCGATCGCAATCGCGATCGCGGCGCGCGCCGGGGCGAATTCCGGCGGCGGAGGGCAAGGCCCTCTTCGTCACGCGAGATTTCGCCGGGGATCAGCTCACGGCCTGCGGCAGCGCAATCGACGCCCGGGCGGGCGGGCTCGAGTGTCGCCCGCAACTTCTGCTTCGCCTTCGGCTTCGCCTCCGGCTTAGCGTTCCCGTTCCGATCCGCACAACCGCCATCCTCCGCACCGACCGCTACCGATGACCGCAGGCCCTCCCTCCGACGCGCTGGTGTTCTTCGGCATCTCCGGCGATCTGGCCTACAAGAAGATCTTCCCCGCACTGCATGCGATGGCCCGGCGCGGCGTTCTCAATATTCCGGTGATCGGCGTTGCCAACAGCGATTTCACCAGCGCGCAGATCATCGAACGTGCGCGC
>JANMWU010000685.1:0-4599 GCA_031380785.1 Gemmatimonadaceae bacterium | reverse complement strand
CCTGAGTCGAGCTGCGCGATGAGCCACTTCGCAATGTCATCAGCCGTGGTGTTGATGCCGCCGGCGGGGTTGGTGTTGTTGCTGGTCAGCGGCTTGATGCGCTGCAGCGTGCCGTCGACGACGGCGTGCGTGGTGGCAACGTTACCTGAGGTTGCGGCGTCGGAATGGCGGGTGGTGGTTTGCGTCATGCCGAGCGGCGTCAGGATGCGGCTGGCGACGAAGTCTTCCCATGACAATCCGCTCACCGCCTCGATCACTTCGCCGGCGACGAGATACAGCACATTGTCGTACGCATAGGCGCTGCGGAAACTGGTGCTGAGCGGAATGTCGCGCAGCCGATGCATGATCTGCTTGCGTGTGTAGTTCGACGCTGGCCACCAGAGCAGATCGCCCGCCCCCAGTCCCAGCCCGCTGCGATGCACCAGCAGATCACGCACGGTGATGTTGCGCGTGACGAACGGATCGGACAGCGCAAACTGCGGCAGGTATGTCACCACCGGCGCGTCCCACTCGATTTTCCCTTCGTCAACCAGCATCGCCAGCGCGGTGGCGGTGAATGCCTTGCTGTTGGATGCGATGCCGAACTGCGTGGCGGCTGTCACGCGCGCCGTGTCACCAAGTGTACGCACGCCATAACCGCGTGCGACGAGCACCTTGCCGTCTTTCACGATCGTGACCGACATGCCGGGCACGCTGAATGTGCGCAGCACCTGCGCCACGTACGAGTCGAGATCGGCTGGAGCGGAGAGCGGCGTCCGCTGCGCGGGCAGCTGGGAGACAGACAGTGCGGCGGCGAGTGCCAACAGTGCGCGTTGCATGAGCGTGAGGGTGGAAGGGTGCCATGGAAGCTACGGGCGTACGGCAACGATCTTAGATTCTGGCCTTACCGATCGCCCACTTCGCACCGTCGCTCATGCCCGTTCGCGCCGCCGTACCGTGGGTTGCCCCATTCGCGCTGTTCATGGTGCTGCTGGCGGTGCTGAAGCCGCTTGGTACCGCGCAGCCGTGGAACGCGCTGTTCTGGATTGTGGTGCTTGTCGCTGCCCTGCTGTTCTTCAGCCGCAGCGTGATCGAGCTGGTGCCGAAGCATTTTCTGATGTCGACGGCGATCGGGATCGGCGTGTTCATGCTGTGGATCGCCCCGGACGCGCTGTGGCCCGGGTACCGGTCGCACTGGTTGTTCAGCAATTCCATTGTCGGCGTGCCAGCCAGTGGACTGGACGAGGCGGCACGCCAGGATGCGCTGACGCTCATGCTGCGGGCCGCGCGAGCCGTGCTGCTGGTGCCGATTCTGGAGGAGCTATTCTGGCGCGGCTGGCTGCCTCGCACGGTCGATTCGTTCGACGACTTCCGGCTCCGGCCAATCGGCAGTTATACGACGCTGTCGTTCTGGGCCACGGCGCTTCTCTTCGCGAGCGAGCACGGCTCGTACTGGGACGTTGGCCTGCTGTGTGGCATGATCTACAATCTCTGGATGGCGAAGACACGTTCGCTGGCCGACCTGATCTGGACTCACGCCGTCACCAACGGCTGCCTGTCTGCGTACGTCGTACTGACGGGCCGCTGGGAGTACTGGGCTTAAACGTCGCCTTGGCCTGACCCGGAGAGCGTGCACAAAATTCGGCGCGGGCGGGCTTACAGAATGCAGTTGTGTTGAAGGGTGCTGTTGTCGTCAGTGCAATGGCGCTTGCAGTGCTCACAACGCCCGAACTTCATTTCCACTCCACTGGCCGCGCATGCGCAAAGCTGACGAAATCGACTACCGCCTCATCGGCGACCGTTTCAAGGGGTCCGTTTCAAGGGGTCAGAGATCTTGAAAATCACATACGCATGAGCGTCGAGTTCCTTAGCGCAAAGGGCGTCTGAACCGCATACCGTCACGGAAGACGCTCGGGCGGAGCGGAATCAGATCGCAGACTGAATTTATTGCTGATAGTTGCAGCAAACTGCGCCGATGCGTGCGCGAGAATGATTCGTACCGCGCTCACGACCACTCCCGGCAGTCGACATACCCCACCCTGATTTTCAAGATCTCTGACCCCTTGAAACAGAGCGCATTCATGCAGACTCTCACGCTGACGCCCGCCAGCATCCCATTGGCGCCCGTCAGAGTTTCAAGATCTCTGACCCCTTGAAACGAAGCGTTTCAGCGCAATGCCCGCTGCAGCTCGGCCCACGCCAACGCCACGTGTTCGCGCGCCGTGAGAATGTTCCCGATCGCCAGCCGAAGCACATAACGCCCATCGAGCTTCGTGTGCGACAGATACGCCTTGCCGCGCGCATTCACGGTCGCGAGTATCGCCGCATTTTCTTCGTCGGCCTCGTCGTCGCTCATGCCGGATGGCGCGTACCTGAAGCACACCAGCGAGAACGGCACCGGCGCACTGAGCGTCCACGCCGGATCCGCCTCCACCCATCCGGCGAATTCGCGCGCCATCGCGCAATGCTCGCGCAAACGCGCTGCAAGACCGTCGGTGCCGAAGGCGCGCATCACCATCCACAGCTTGAGCGCACGAAACCGGCGCCCCAGTTGCACGCCGTAGTCCATATAGTTCACCACCTGCGAATCGCGCGCCGTGGTGAGAAACTCGGCCACCAGCGAGAAGGCGTTGCGCAGCACGTCGGGGTGTCGGGTCCAGAGCGCGCTGCAATCCATGGTGGTGAACAGCCACTTGTGCGGATTGGTCAGAACGCTGTCGGCGCGCTCGACGCCGTTCAGCACCCACCGATATTCGGGAGCGATGCCCATCACTCCCGCGTACGCGGCGTCCACGTGCAGCCAGATCTTCTCCCGCGTGCACACATCGGCAATGGCCGGCACCGGATCGATGCTCGACGTGCTCGTCGTGCCCACGGTCGCCACCACGCATAACGGACGCATTCCCGCTGCGCGATCGCTGGCGATCGCCGACTCGAGCACGTCGACCCGCATGCGGAACTCGCTGTCCGACGGAATCGCGATGACGTTGTCGCTGCCGAGTCCCAGCGTGATGCAGGCTTTCGCCACAGAAGAATGAGTGTGCGACGTGCCGTACACCCGCAGCACCGGCAGATCGGCGCGACCGGCCATTCCGCGTCTGCGGATATCGAGGCCGACCGATTCACGCGCGGCCGCGATCGCGAGCAGCGTCGACATCGAGGCTGTATCGGTGATCATGCCAAACCACGACGACGCGTCGGGCAATCCCATGGCGGTCCAGAGCCACTCGAGCACGCGCTGCTCAAGCTCGGTCGCGGCAGGGCTGGTGACCCACAACATTGCGTTCGCATTCAGGCCCGACATCAGGAACTCGCCCAGCAGCGACGGTACGCTCGACGAATTCGCGTAGTAAGCGAAGAACGACGGATGATGCCAGTGCGTGATCCCCGGCACGATGATCCGCTCGATATCGGCGAGAATGCTGCTCAGTGATTCACCAGCCGCCGGCGCGTTCGGCGCGAGTTGCGCCGCGATCGTTCCGGGCGCGACCTGACTCAATACCGGTGGCAGTGCGCCCTCGTCATGCAGCCGCCGAAAGAGGGCCAGGATCTGTTCCACCCCAGCGCCCAGAACCGAGGCGTCGAAGTCACCCTGCAGCGGCGCAGGTGACAGGAGCGGAGACTGAGTCGTAGTCGTCATAGGCGGATTCTAGCCATGCTGGCGAGATGCCCGGAATCGGCAGTGCGTGCTCCTCGGCACTTGCTCGGTTTCACCCCTCCCATCACGACCCGGGCACTGATACCTTTATGGGCTAAACAAGTACACCGCTGAGGAGCATCATGGCCGCCAAAGGCAAGCGCATCAATATCAAGCTGCGCAGCACGGAATCGCCGTACACGTACCACAAGACCAAGAACGCACGCCTGCATCCCGAACGGATCGAAATGAAGAAGTACGATCCGATCGCGAAGAAGCACGTCCTGTTCAAGGAAACCAAGTAGCGGTTCCGCAATGTGCGATGAGTTGTCGTTTCTGCTGATCGGTGCCGTTGATCGCATCACGTTCAGCAACACCACGGCGACTGGAGATGTGCGCAGAGCGGAAATTCTCCTGCAGAAGCACCTGAGGCGCCGATTCGTCTTCCGTCGTTCGCAGCCGGTGACGTATCTCGATGTGCAGAACGCCACCGCTCGAAAAAATATCTCGCAGATCCCCTGGGACGCTCGCCTCCGCGAACCAAAGCCTGACGAAAGCATCGACATTTTGCCGAGCATCGGGATTAACTGGGAGTTTTCGAAGACTGTTGCCGAAACTCGCGCCGCACAACCGACTGCGCGCCGAACAGGAATTCAGATCAGGAACGCGTCCCCTGCCTCAGGGAGCACGTACGCCACGTTGAGGCGTGCCACCAGTGGTGTGATGTGTTCGCGCAGCGACACCGGAATCGGATGCGCGTCCGCAATCAGCATATGCGTCCGTCGAAGCGCCGATTGTGTCGGTTCATCCATCGGCGTCTCAGCCAGCGCCTTTGCCTGATCGAGCGTCAGCGTCATCGAGTCAGGGTGGTAGCGCGCAATGGCGCGTACGATCGTGGCTGATGACGGCGTGAGTTCCGTCGGCAGCACCATGACCTGACGCGCGGCGATGCCGGGTAGCAAATCGAGCAGAATTCCCACCGC
>JANMWU010000683.1:0-3796 GCA_031380785.1 Gemmatimonadaceae bacterium | reverse complement strand
TTTTGTAGGACGCGCATTCGGGTCGCGTGCGACGATGACACCCAAGGGCCGCTCGTCCCACTTCGGGTGCGGTACGGCGATCACCGCCGCTTCGCGGATCGCCGGATGGCCCATCAATTGGTTTTCGAGATCGACGCTGCTGATCCACTCGCCGCCGGATTTGATCAGGTCCTTCGCACGATCCTGAATCATCATCGTGCCATCGAGATCGATGGTCGCAATGTCACCGGTATCGAACCAGCCGTTGTGCTGCGTTGCCGCGGTAGCGGCGGGGTTGTGGTAGTAGCTTCCCGTGATCCAGGGACCGCGAATCAGCAGTCGTCCGGATTCGCCGGTTCCCCACGGCAGTTCGGTTCCCTCGTCATCTTCGAGGCGTAGTTCGACCAGTGGCGACATGCGGCCGCTGAACATCATGCGGTCGTATTTCTGTTTCCTGTCGCCGGCAAAATCAGTCGGCTTGACCTGATTCACGGTGCCGAGCGGCGTCGTTTCCGTCATGCCCCACGCCGGTGTCACGTGAATGCCGTGCCGGTCTCCGAACGCCTCGATCAGCGCGCGCGGTGTCGAGCTGCCGCCGATCAGCAGCATTTTCAGTGCGGGGAAGCTGTACGGCGTGCCAGCAGCTTTGGCCTTGTCCATTTCGTCCAGCAGGCCAAGAAATATCGTTGGAACGCCGGCGCACACCGTGACGCTCTCCTCGTCCATGAACCGCGCCACAGTTTTCGGATCAGTGAAGGTGCTCATGTACACCTGTTTCGCGCCGGTCATGGTGCAGGTGTACGGATAGCCCCACGCATTCACATGAAACATCGGTACGATCGGCATGATCGTGTCGCGGGCATTCGCACCCAGCAGATCGGTACTGAGACTGGCCAGACTGTGCAGCGTGATCGCACGGTGGCTGTACAACACGCCCTTCGGTTCACCGGTGGTGCCGCTGGTGTAGCACATGCCGCTCGCCTGGCGCTCGTCGATCTGCGGATACGTGAACGACGTCGGCTGCCCGCTCAGAAACGCTTCGTAGTCGATGCATCCCGGCGGCAGTCCCCCAGGCACAGGGCCAAGCACCACGATCGTCGTGATCTTGGTTGCGTGTTCGCGGATCTGCGGAAGCTGCGCCGCGAACACATTCTCGATGAAGAGAATCCTGTCTGCGGCGTGATTGAGGATGTAGCAGATCTGCTCGATGGGAAGGCGAATGTTGACCATGTGGCACACACCGCCGACCGATGGCGCCGCGAAATACAGCTCGTAGTGGCGGAAAGTGTTCAGCGCCATCGTCGCGACGCGATCACCCGATTTCACGCCCGCGGCCATCAGCGCGTTGCACAGCTGCATCACGCGTGGATACGTCTTGCCGTAGGTGGTCCGATGCACGCCAGGGATCGGCGCCTTGGTCTCCGGATTGATTCCGGCCGGGATCACCGACACGATCTCGCGGTCGGGGAAGAGTCGGACCGCGCGCTCGAGAATCGACGGGACGGTGAGCTGATAGTCCATCATCGTGGATTCGAGCATTGGCGGGTCTCCAGAGGTAGTCGGGGAGGGCTGGCAGCTTCTCGCGCTCAATCGAAGCGACTGGACGTAGCGTCAGCAAGAGTACGAAGCCACTCCGCCAGCGGATGATCCGACAAATCCTGATTCTGCGCGTGTCTGTTTGGGACGGCGGACTTCGCCGCCCTTGCTGCCAATCACCGGGAATCATCCAATGCCGCTGCGCGTCATCGCCGCCCTGTTCGACAGTCCGGCGGCAAACAACGCGCGTCACGGCGCGACATGGTGGCGATCATTCTCGCCAACCTCGCCTCGTTCGGATTCGGCGAGCGTTGTTCAGGCTCGGCCTGCGCTGACGCAAATAGCGTCAGTTGCTGCGCGCGAACGTTGCCACGTCGCGACGGAAGTAGCGGCGGTCGTGACGCAGGCTCGCTTCGAACAGGCCGTATTGCGCCAGCAACGCGTGCGTCAGCTCATGCTGCAACACATCCGGCCGCGTCAGCGCTGACTCGGCGATGAGCACGATGCTCGCGACGATGACCGCGTTGCCGCCCTTTCCGGGGCTCTGGATTCGTGCGCCCAGATAGCGGCCGAGGCACCGTTGCTCATCGCAACGGAATCCATGACCATCATCGGGAACACGGAGAATCACTGCTGGCAGGCCGCGCCACCGAAGCCCACTCGCACGCTCGGCATCGCGAAGCGCCTGGCGCCAGCCGGGCAACGACGGCGCGAGTGACGCACGCCAGTCGCGCCGCACACCGGCAACCAGCGAGTCCTGCGCCTCGTTGACGCTGTTTTCGTTGCCGGCATCCATCGTCCGGTCGATGACCAGCATGACAGGCTGCGCGGCGACCGGTCGCCCAAATGCGATTCCCGCGGTGCACAGGAAGAGTCGAAAGAGTTTCGCGCACAGCATCGTTCGACGCCCCAAGGGAACGAGTGACAGACTCCGACACTTTGCGCCGCGGCGGCCTTACCAGTGGGTATCGCCACCTGTGGGTCGGGGCTGCAGCGTCTGTCTCCCGACGACGTTGCACAGTGGCGAAGGTCACGCGCTCGCCGACTGGGCACGGCGCGATATTCTTCGGCACGCTTTCACCAGTCCCGAGTTCACTTCAAGCGACCTCTGCATGATTCTGAGAACAACCGGCGTCGCCTTCCTGATCAGCTCGGCTGTACTTCACGTGGGTCAAGCGAGCGAGTTCGCGGCGCGAAATGCAGAGCTCGCCGCACCGGATTCGCTCACGAAAACCGAACGCGCGCTGCGGGCACACGCCTCGTTGCACGAGCGTGATGCGCTGGCACTGCTGGAGCGGATCGTAAACGTCAACAGCGGCACGCAGAACCCGGCCGGTGTGCGCGAGGTCGGTCGCATTCTGCGCGCCGAGTTCGACGCCATTGGCTTCAAGACGCGCTGGGTTGATGGTGCGGCGTTCGGTCGGGCGGGACATCTGGTGGCGGAGAGATCGGGAAGCGGCCCCCGTGTGCTGCTGATCGGGCATCTCGATACCGTGTTCGAACAGGACAGTCCGTTTCAGCGCTGGCAGCGCGTGAACGACAGCACCGCGACAGGTCCCGGCTCGACGGATATGAAAGGCGGCGACGTGATCATGCTTTATGCGCTAAAAGCGTTGAAAGCATCGGGCCAGCTGGATCGGATGAGCATCACAGTGGTGCTCAACGGTGATGAGGAGGCGCCCGGCGAACCCATCGCGCTCGCCAGAAAAACGTTGCTCGATGAGGGCGCACGGGCGCAGATCGCGATCGGATTCGAGGACGGCGACGGCGATCCGCGCACGGCGGTCGCAGCGCGGCGCGGCTTCACGGGCTGGACACTACGTGTGAAAGGCACACCGGCGCATTCATCACAGATCTTTCGTGACGATATCGGGCCCGGCGCGATCTACGAAGCGGCACGGATTCTCAACGAATTCCGTCTGCAACTCGGTGGCGATCCGCTGCGCACGTTCAACGCCGGCGTCGCGCTTGGCGGCACCACGATCACGATGGACAGCACGCACACGCGCGGCACGGCATTCGGCAAAAGCAATATCGTGCCGGAACAGTTCGTGGTGTCGGGCGATCTGCGTGTGATATCGCCGGAAGCTGTGACGGCAGCGACAACGAAGATGCAATCGATTGTCGCCACCGCATCGCCGCATACGTCCGCGGTGCTGACCTTTGACGCCGGCTATCCGCCGATGGCGCCAAAGGCGGGCAACACGGCGTTGCTGGAGGAGTTCAGTCGTGCGAGCCGTAATCTGGGGTACGGCTCGGTCGGCATGGACAACCCTGCCCG
>JANMWU010000675.1:0-7634 GCA_031380785.1 Gemmatimonadaceae bacterium | reverse complement strand
CCGCGCACTGAGCAGCTCATTCGCGCGACGCGGCTCGCGGATCGCGGGCTGCTCGACATGTTGCATCCCGCGGCGGCAACACCGGCGGCGCTGAGCACCTGGATATGCGCCAAAGATCGCCGTACCGGTCGTCAGGCCGTGCGGATGCACACGACGGCCGGGCTGCATGCCTTGCTTGACGACGCGATGGCACTCGATCCGGCAGTTCGACGGCGCCCTGCACGCGCGCTCGAGGTTCGGCATGCGAGCTGACACGTCAGTGCGGATCGCATACGTGGTGAAGCGCTATCCCCGCTTCTCCGAGACGTTCATCGTCAACGAGATCCTCGCGCACGAAGCGGCCGGGTTCAGTGTGGAAATCTTTTCGCTGTATCCACCAAATGACACGCACTTTCAGGACGCGTTGTCGCGGGTGCGCGCGCCGGTCACGTACCTCACTGCGGAGGGAACGCGTGCCGCCGATCTGTGGGCCGCCATCACTGACTCGGCGACGGACAATCCCGCGCTCTGGCGTGGTCTCGCACTTGGCGCACAGGCAGATGCACGAACGGTGTATCAGAGCGTGAGACTGGCGGCCGAGATCCGCCGGCGTGGGATCACGCATGTGCACGCGCACTTCGCGACGGTCGCGGCCTCGGTTGCCCAACTGGCGGCATCGTGGGCGAACGTTCCGTTCACCGTTACCGCCCATGCGAAGGACATCTTCCACGACAGCGTGACCAGTCAGCAGCTACGCACCGTGCTGCGCGGCGCGGCGCGCGTGATCACGGTCAGTGACTTCAACCTGCGGTATCTCACGCACACCGTCGGGTTGCCCCTCGATCACATCACGCGCATTTACAACGGCCTCGATCTCGCACGTTTCACGCGCATCGCGGCGCCGCCCACTGCGAGGCGCATCGTGTTCGCCGGCCGCTTTGTCGCGAAGAAAGGACTCGACGACCTGATACGGGCCTGTGCATTGCTGCGGGACCGCGGCGTGACGTTTACCTGTGATCTTGTGGGGAGCGGACCGGAAGAAGCCGCCGTGCGTGGGTTGATCCAGCAATTGCAGCTGCAACACCAGGTGCGACTGCCTGGCCCGATGCCACAGCAGCAGCTGTTCGGCGTCATGGGCAGCGCGGCCGTATTTGCAGCACCGTGCATCGTGGCCGACGATGGCGATCGTGATGGTTTGCCCACGGTCCTGCTGGAGGCAATGGCGCTGGGCACGCCCGTCGTTGCGACGGATATCGTCGGCATTCCTGAAATCGTGCGCGATGGCGAGACCGGACTTCTCGTTCCGGCGCGTAATCCGGAACAACTGGCGGATGCGCTGGCGCGCGTGCTCGACTCGCCCGCCCTTCGAGAAGATCTGGCGCGGCGTGCGCGCAGTCTCGTCGAGCAGGAATTCGATATCACGCGCAACGCGGCAACGCTGCGATCGTTCTTTTGTCACGCAATGCCGCGCGCGATCGCACGGGCATCATAATGCGCATCGCATACGTCTGCATGGACGCGGGTATCCCGGTGTACGGGCGCAAGGGCGCTTCGGTGCACGTGCAAGGCATCGTCGCTGCTCTCCTGCGCGCCGGTCACACCGTCGAACTTTTTGCAGCCCGCGTTGGTGATGACCGACCGACGTGGGCAGAGGCCGTGCTGCTGCGTCGCGTACACGTCGATGCTGCATTGGACCTGGAGCGCCGGGCGGACTGGATCACTGGCAGCAACGCCTCGATCTGCACCGCGTTGGCAGCGGCGCGTCCCTTCGACGCTGTGTACGAGCGCTATTCGCTCTGGAGCTTCGGCGCGATGGAGTATGCACGCGACCACGGGATTCCAGGAATTCTCGAGGTCAATGCACCGCTCATCGACGAGCACACCATGCATCGCGGACCGCTCGATCGCGCCAGCGCGGAATACGTTGCGCGCCGGGTATTCAGCGCGGCAATGGACATCGTTGCGGTGTCCGAGGAAGTGGCAGACTATGTGCGTCAGCAGCCGCAGGCACTGGGCAAGGTGATCGTCGAGGCGAATGGATTTGACCCGATGCGATTCCCCGCGCACGATCGCAACGCAGCCGCGCCGTTCACCCTCGGCTTCCTCGGTACGCTCAAGCCGTGGCATGGAATCGACATTCTGGCGACGGTGTACGCGCAGGTGCGTCAGCGCATTCCTGACGCGCGCCTGCTGATCGTGGGTGACGGCCCGGAGCGCGAGTCACTTCGTACTCGGCTCGAGCTGATCGGCGCCGGTGACGACATCGAGTTTGCTGGTGCCGTGTCACCCGAGCACGTCAGTCTGTGGCTGGCGCGGATGGACGTGGCGCTTGCCCCCTATCCCGCCGATGCACCGTTCTATTTCTCACCGCTGAAAGTCGTCGAGTACATGGCAGCCGGTGTGGCGGTCGTCGCCAGCGACATCGGGCAGATCCCGTCGCTGGTTAACCATGGCGTGACGGGTCTCATCGTTCCTGCGGGCGATGCGCATGCATGTGCGGCGGCGTGCCTGACGTTGCACAAATCACCCGACGTTCGTCGAGCGCTCGGTACCGCCGCGCGCGCGGCCGCGATGTCCACCAGAACATGGGACGCAGTGGCGTCCAGAATCGTGACGCGCGCCACCGCAACCGCGGGGATTGCGCGATGAGCCGCGCCATCGCCGTTCGCCCGTGGAGACGACTCGCCAGCGCGATGCGTCCAGCACTGATCGCCGAGCGTCGCACGATCGCACTCGCCGGCGCCGCACTGCTGGCGGAGGTTGGGTTGCGCGCGCTCGAACCATGGCCGCTGAAGCTGATCTTCGATCATCTCGTGTCGGGAGTGGCACTGACTGCGACGCGCTGGCATCCCGCGCTGGCTACCAGTCAGCTTGCCGCGGTATCTGCACTCGCCCTGCTGGCACTGGTCAGCCTGCGCGCACTGAGCGGCTACATCCAGACCGTCGCGCTCGCGCTCTCAGCGAATCGTGTACTCACCTCGTTGCGCGCGGCGCTCTACCGTCGCCTTCAGCTGCTCCCGTTGTCATTTCATGCGACAGCGCGCGCCGGTGATCTGACAGTCAGACTGACCGGGGATGTCGGAATGCTGCAGGACGTCGCGCTCACGGCAGCGTTGCCGCTGCTCGCTGACGGATTCATGCTGCTTGGCATGCTCGGACTGATGCTGTGGTTACAGCCCGGACTGACGCTGCTGGTGCTCGTGCCGCTTCCGCTGTTTGTCTTTCGCTGGCGGCGAACGCACCGATCCATCCGTGAAGCGTCCCGACAGCAGCGAACGCGCGAAGGTGCGCTCGCCGCGGCGGTCGCGGAGGCATTCTCTGCCATCAAGACCGTCCAGGCGCTCTCGCTCGAGACGACGCTGGGCAGAACCTTCACCACGCAGAATACCAAGAGCGCGGATCAAGGTGTGCGGGCCAAGCGACTGTCGGCCGCGCTCGAGCGAAGTGTCGATCTGCTGATTGCGATCTCGACCGGCATCCTGCTGTGGCGTGGCACACTTCTCGTCGTACGCGGCGCAATGTCACCCGGCGAACTGCTGGTTTTTGTTTCGTATCTCAAGGCCGGCTTCAAACCGCTGCAAAGTTTCGCGAAGTATACGAGCCGGCTCGGCAAGGCCACCGCAGCAGCGGAGCGCGTCGTCGAAGTGCTGGACCATGCACCGGAGATCGCCGATCGCGCTCACGCCATCGTCGCACCGGCATATCGCGGCGACGTGATCTTCGACCGCGTTGGGTTTCACTATGCGGATCAGCGCACCGTACTCCGCGACGCATCCTTTACTATCGAGACTGGCGAGTTCGTCGCTATCGTCGGTCAGTCCGGCGCGGGCAAGTCCACGCTGTCCAACCTGCTGCTGCGTCTCTACGAGCCGACGTCGGGCCGCGTGCTGATCGACGGCATCGATGTGCAGGATGTGACGATCGCATCGCTTCGGTCGCAGATCGGTGTTGTGCTGCAGGACACGATCCTCTTCGCCGGATCGATTCGCGACAATCTGGCGCTCGGTGTTGACGCGGTGGACGACCGCGCGATCGACGCGGCACTCCGGGTGGCCAACGCATTCGAGTTTGTGCACGCCATGCCCGGTGGGCTCGATGCAGCAGTTGGCGAACGAGGTGTGACGCTCTCGAATGGTCAACGTCAGCGACTGGCCATCGCCCGCGCCGTGCTGCGTGCCACACCGATCCTGCTGCTCGACGAACCGACAGTTGGTCTCGATGATGAGAATGAAGCCGTCGTCTGTGATGCGATTCTGCGGATGACAAAGGGTCGAACCACATTTCTGATCACGCACGCGCTCCATCTTGCGGCGCGCGCCGACCGCGTGCTTGTGCTTGTTGACGGCAGGATCGCGGAGAATGGCTCGCCATCCGAACTGCTCGCTGCGGGTGGCGCGTTCGCGGCGTGGTATGGTGAGCGCACCACCCGCACTCCGAATGGTTCGGCGCCGCTGCGGAGGTCACATGCTGTCGCAGGCTGACCGCGCGCTGATCGGTCGCGATCCCACACTCCGCGGCCTGGCCACGCTGCTCGACGCGCGCACCACCGGCGATCTCCTGCGCGCCGTGCTGGGCGCCAACTCCGACGCTCCGCCAGAAATCCATTACCTCCGGTACAAGCCGGGCACCAGTTGCCTCAGCGGCGCCCGCGTGGCAACCGCAGCCGGCACCACGCAATTCACGCTCAAGGCGCTGGGACAGCAGGCGGAGGACAAACTTGACCGTGCGCGACGTGATCCACGCGCCACAGTTGACGAAGCGCAACGTATCGTGATCCGGCAGTTTCCGGACGATGGAGAGCTGAAAGGACCGCGTTGGCTGCTCGGCCGAGACACACACGCAGCCCGCGCGCACTTCGGGCTGGACGGGTGTCAGCTGCAGGTGCTGGCCTACAAGCCCGAGCGCCGAATGGTGGTGAGTGCGTTGCGCGACGGGACACCAGTGGCGGTCATCAAGTGCTACGACAGCACGGGCTACGGACGTGCGATGCAGGCGCATTCCGCGCTCGCCACGTCGGGTTTCGGAGTGCCATCGGTCGCAGCGCAGCACGACCGGCGCGCCACGATCGTGACGCCATGGACCGATGGCCACCTCCTGGATCCCGCCCATGCGCCGCTCTGGCAGTTTGAGCTCGTCGGCGACGAACTCGCGCGCCTGCACGCCTCCCCGCTCGTAATCCCGAACTCAGCGTCGCCCGGCGACGAGTGGGCCAGCCTGGTACGTGCTGCAGGTGATGTGACGGCTTGGCTACCTGATGTTGGCGCCACGATGCAACGCGCCGTGACCGGTGTTGGGGCATTGCACCGGTTGCCGGCGCCATCACTCGTCGCGATCCATGGCGACTTCTATGCGAACCAGATCCTCGTGCACGATCGAGGTCTGACGTTCCTCGATTTCGACGAATTGGTGATGGGCGATGCACACGCCGACCTCGCGCTCTTCATTGCCCACCTCGAAAGTGACGTCCTGCGGTCCGGCTATCCGGCGGCACGCGCGCTGGCAATCAGCACCGCGCTCCTGCGCGGCTATCAGCGCACGGCGCACGTTGACACAGAACGCCTCGCACTGCGCACCGCCGACGCCCTGCTGCGGCTCGCGCCGCACCCGTTCCGTCACCGCATGCCTGAGTGGCCGAGACTCACGCGGCGTCTGGTGGCTCGCGCGGCGGAGCTGCTCGACAGCGTCCAGCGGTTGTCCGCACAATCTCCGCGCGCCGCGACGCCGTCAACGACCGAGCGGGAACTTCGCGACGACGTCACGCTCGCCGCTGCCGCCTTGCTTCTCAATCACGATCATGCCACACGCGCGCTCGCTGATCGGACACACACACCGCACATCGGTGACGTGTCGGTCGTGGGCACATGTGTGACGCGTCACAAGCCCGGGCGACGCTGCATGATCGCGTTCGACGTCAGTATTGACGGCCGCCGCGAACGATGGCTTGGCAAGGTACGCGCGAAAGGACCCGATATGCGATCCGCCAGAATTCAGCAACAGCTCTGGCAGGCCGGCCTTCGACCCATGGCCGAGCCACTCGGCGTGGTGGAATCGTCCCACATGACGCTCCAGCGTGCCGTCGCAGGTCGTTCCTGCTTGCGCGCACTGGAACTCGGCACGGAAGCCACGGTCATCGCGCACGATGTCACTCACGCACTCCGCGAACTGCAAACAACAGCTGTCGTGCCCGAACGGACATGGACGCTCGACGACGAACTGCGGGCGTTGCTGGTACGACTCCGTACGCTTCGTCTCGTACATCGTGACAACGCCACAGCAATTGCGGGCGTCGAGCGCAGCCTGATACAGCTCGCTGAACCACTCCGCCAACGGACCGCGCAGGCGGTGATTCACCGCGACTTCTATCATGATCAGGTCCTGCTGAACAGTGACGGGTGCACCATCGTTGACCTTGATCTGATCTCGATTGGCGATCCGGCACTGGATGTCGGGAATTTCATCGGACATCTGATCGAGTTGTCGTGGCGGATGCCGTTGGCTGCACGTCGTCTGAACAGGCTGGCGGACGCTGTCTTTTCTGCCGCACATCAGCTCGCGCCGGACGAGTGGCACGTCGATGCCGTGACGCGATACGCATTCCTGACGCTCGGTCGACTGATGGAGATCGCCACGCGACACGCCGAGCGACGGGCGCTGCTGCCGGAGCTGTTGTGGCAATTGCAGGCGCAGCTGCAGTCTTTCGCGCTGAATGGCGTGCTCTGCGCAACTCCCGGGTTATCCGCGTGCGCTGCCGGCTGACCGTCACAGGTCTCGCCGCATGCATGGTCATTGTGCGACCATTGCCGAGCCTGGCGCAGCGCCAACCGGAGGAACGCGCCGTCGCCAGGCGTGCAGCGCCCATCGGGCGCGACACCGCGCTGACTCGCCCGCCAGCTCGCGTCGGCGACAGCAGTGTTGCACCTCACGGGCCAGCCTTCAGCCGGTTCAGCGCCGCATCGTCCATGCTTTCGCGCCTCGACGACAACGTGAACCGTGACAGTCTCGGAGTCCGTTCAGTCGGGCTCAGCCTGGCACTCGGCGCGCGATTCGAAAGCAGCGTACTTCGTCCAGGGTTGCTCCTCGAGTACGACGTTGCGCTCCACCGATACACCGCGACGACGCGGTTCAACCGCGTCAGCCAACGCGCGCGTTCGACGCTGTCGCGGCGGCTCGCGGGTCGAATCACGGCTGAACTTGTGACGGAGGGGACGCTCAAGGGGTCGTCGGAGGATCGCGATGTATCCGATCAACTGGCGGTCATGCCGAGAATCGATGTCCGGCTGACCGGCGCGGAGCGCCTTCGCATCGGTATCGCGCAGCGCTGGCGGCGATTTCCGACGGACTCGTTGCAAGACGCACAAAACCGATATGTCGCGATCGAACTTCGTCACCGATTGACGAACGGCACCACATTCTCGATGGAGGTGCGGTCGGAATACAACGACGCGCGCAGTACTCGATTCGACTTTCGGCGGACCGCATACACAGGCGGTGTCGCAGCATCACTTGCCCGGCGTCTGACATTCGAAGCCGAGATGCAGTACCGCACCCAGGCGTATCCCGGCCGACTCGTGAAGCTTGATCGACAGGATGTTGCACGTCTCGATCACCGCCTGCAACCAAGCGCCGGGATGCACGTGCACTACGCCATCGCTGAT
>JANMWU010000639.1:0-3985 GCA_031380785.1 Gemmatimonadaceae bacterium | reverse complement strand
ACTTCGCCGTCGTTCAGTCCCGATGGTCGGCGGATCGCGTTCACATCGGGTCGATCTGGCCGACCCGATGTGTATATTGCTGACGAGGATGGCACGAATGCAGATCTTCTGGCGGCGTTGTCATCCAGCGCGCAGGCGTATCGGTCCAGCCCGGACTGGTCGCCCGATGGACGTGCGATCGCGTTCCAGTCGCAGCTCGATGGCCGCTTCCAGGCGATGCTCATCACGCTGCGTGATCGCGCGGTGAAGCAGTTGACGACCGAAGGGTCGAACGAGGATCCCGCGTGGGCGCCCGATGCACGCCATGTCGTGGTGAGCTCGACGCGGACCGGCGTTCGACAACTGTTTGTGCTCGATACGGAAACCGGGCGAGCCCGTCAGGTGACGGTGGCTCCTGGTGCCCGCCTGCCCGCCTGGTCTCCGCGGCTGGTGCCATGACGCAGCCGTTCAACTTTTTCTTTCCCGTTCCGGAGTACGTGATGCATCGTCGCCACCTTGGCGCAGCGCTTGTTCTCGTTGCCCTGTCACTCGGCGCCTGCAAGAAGCAGGTTGCAGTGGCTCCGGTTCCGACATCGCCGAGTACGGCGCCGGCGATCGATGTCGGTGCGGCCGCCCGTCGTGCGCGCGAGCAGTTTGTGCGCGATTCGATAGCGAAGGCGCAGGCCGCTGCCGCAGCGATGGCCAGTGCGGCGGAAGTGGCTAACCTGCGGGCGATTCTCGAGGCCACGGTGCTGTTCGAATACGACGCATCCGACGTGACTGACGCCGCCCGCACTTCGCTCGACGCCAAGCTGCCCATTCTGCGCACGAACTCTGCGCTGCGAATTCGCATTTCAGGCCACACCGATTCACGTGGCAGCGACGAATACAATCTGGCGCTGGGCCTGCGACGTGCCGCATCCACGCGCAAGTATCTCAGCGATCGCGGTATCGCCGCCGATCGCATCGACATCGTGTCGTTTGGCGAGGAGCGGCCCGCGGCGACCGGCGACGATGACGCGGCCTACGCCAAGAATCGCCGCGCGGAATTCGAGATTTTGAGTGGCGCCGAGGCGCTGCGGGTTCCGCCCCGATGATCCGCGCGCAAGCGATCTCGCTGCTGCTCGCGTCGGCCGCGCTGACGGGATGCCTGGCGTCGAAGCAGGATGTGCTGACGCTGCAGACCGACATGAAGGCGATGCGCGCTGAATACGCCTACCGCGATTCCACGCGCCGCGTGCAGTTCGACAGTGTGATCCGCACGATGGTGACTCTGAATGATTCGCTGCGTGGGCTGAAGGGAGAGATGGCGTCGTTTCAGGGCAATGTGCTGGGCGATCTCTTCAAGGTCCGCGATGGACTGATCGAAATTCGCGCGCTCACCGGTCAGAGTCAGTCGCGTATAACGGAGCTGCGCGCGGAGCTGGAGCAGCGCAACGCTATCCTGCAGAGCGCACCGGCCGCCGCGATACCGGGCACCACTGCGCCGACAGCCACGTCGCCAACGACAACTCCGCCGAGCAGGCCTGCCGCGACATCACCGACCACGCCGCCGTCGGTGAAGCCAGCTGATACCAGCGCGGCAGCGATGTCCGGGTCGGGCACGCCTGCGCTCGGACCCAATCAGCTCTACACCACAGCGCTCGATCAATTGCGTCGCGGCAGCACGTCAGCGGCGCGGGCCGCGTTCACCGACTTTTTGGTGCAATACCCCAATCATGAGCGTGCCGGCGATGCGCAGTATTACATCGCTGAGACGCTCGAGCGCGACAGCAAACCAGTTGATGCCGAGGCGGCGTATCTGAGCGTGTACACGCGCTTCCCGCGCAGTGAGAAGGCGCCGACGTCAATGTTCAAGCGCGCCGCGTTGTTGCGCACGCAGGGCAAGGCCGACAAGGCGCGTGAAGTGCTGGATCTGCTCGTGAAGACGTATCCGCGGAGCGACGAGGCCGATCTGGCCCGTGAACGCCTCCGCAGCACGACACCGTAGTCAGAGACCGGGTTGCGATGACGGATATGCCATTCCTCGATCACCTTGAGGAGCTGCGCAAGCGGCTCCTCAAGGTGATCGTTGCAGCCATCATCGCGGTCGGCATTGCGCTGCTGCTGGTGATCAAGTTCGACTTCATCGGGATTCTCGAGAAGCCGATCGTTCCGTACCTGCAGGGTCGCAGGTTGGTCTTCACGCATCCGGGCGACTCGTTCTCGATCGTGATGCAGGTGTCGTTCGGTCTCGGACTCTCCATCGCGGCACCGGTCATCCTGTATCAGTTGTGGGCGTTCATGTCGCCGGCGCTCTACAAGCACGAGAAGAAGGTCGTCATCCCGCTGCTGTTCTCGGCCACAGTGCTGTTCATGCTTGGTGCGTCGCTGGCGTATTTCTTCGTGCTGCCATTCGCGCTCAAGTTCCTGATGGAGTTCCAGACGGCGGCGCTGGAGCCGATGATCACGGCGCACGATTACTTCGACTTCGCCACGTCGCTCGCGCTGAGCATGGGGGCAGTGTTCGAGTTGCCGATCCTGCTGGTCGGCCTCACTGCACTTGGCGTCGTCACGCCGAAGCAGATGCGGCAGTTCCGGCGGCACGCCTTCGTCGCATCCCTGGCGGCGGCGTCGATCATCACGCCGGGCGATCTGGTCACGACCACCGTGATGCTGATGGTACCGCTTTACGGATTGTATGAAGTCAGCATCATCGCCAGCTCAATCGTGTATCGTCGCAAGGAGCGACGCCGGATGGAGGCAGAGGCGGAGTCCAGTGTGGAGGTGCCGGCGTAGTGCGCCTCATCGGCGCACTGACCGGTCTCTGCCTGGTGGTGGGTGCGCCGCTTGCGGCGCAGGTGACGCGTCCGACGGAGCGTGATCGATCGATTCTGCGCGGAGATTCGCTTTTTCGCCGGCCGCCCGGCGTGCGCGATACGTCCAGGGTGAAGCGCGATTCCCTCTCAGCCGACTCGGCGAAAAAAGAACTCGTGAAGTGGGCGGAGTCGGACCCGGTCATCGACTCGCTGCTGTCGAAACAAGGGTACACGGTGACCCGCTTTCAGGGCCGCACCGTCACATTCGATGCAACCCACAAGCTGCTGACGCTGATTCGGGACGACAGTGCCCGCGCCGCCATTGGTCGCGACCAGACAATCATGGTCAGCGATACGATCATCTACGACGACTCGAGCAAGATCGTGCGCGCGCGCGGCGTGGAGAACGTGCTGCACGATCCATCGCGTGGCGGCGACGACGTCGTTTCTCGCGGTACCATGTACTACAACACCACCGAGCGTCGCGGTACGGTCGGCTACGTGAAGACCACCATCGAGAGCGGTCAGAAATACTTCGTCGATGCGCAGAGCGCCGGCTTTGCGAATGACAGTCTCGGTGTCGAGGCCGCGTTCTTTGGACGCAGCGGCACCATCACCACCTGCGACGACTCCATCCCGCATTACCACTTCGGATCGCGAGAACTGAAGCTGGTGAAGGGCAAGCTCGCCGTTGGCCGGCCTGGTGTTCTGTATATCTACGACGTGCCGGTGTTCTGGCTGCCGTTCTACTTTCAGGATGTGCGTTCCGGGCGCCGCAGCGGCATGCTGAACCCTCGCGTCGGCGCGACCGAGATCGTGCGCAACGGTCCGTTGTACCGTCGAACCGTTGAGAATCTCGGATACTATTTCAACATCGACGACTACCAGGATCTGCAGGCCTGGATTGACTGGCGCAGCGGCGCAAACATCGATCCGCGCAACCCGAACGACTTCGGTTACACGCGCTACAACGTGCAGTGGCGGTACAACTGGCTGCGCCGCTTTCTGAACGGCGGGCTCGGATCGTCATTTCAGCGGCTCACTGACGGCAGCACCAACCTGAACGTCCAGTTCAACCACAACCAGCGCTTCTCCCGCAAGACAAGCTTTAACACGTCGGTCAACTACGTGTCGAACACGCTTGTGCAGCGGACGACCGCGTTCAATCCGTTCGCGGCGCTGGCGACGTTCCGCTCCTCGGCGAACTA
>JANMWU010000630.1:0-13648 GCA_031380785.1 Gemmatimonadaceae bacterium | reverse complement strand
GCGTTCCGCATCGCGGGATGGAATCACCGCTGGCACACGATGGACGCGCTGCTCGAGGCGGGATTGCCGATCGACCACGCGCCCCTCGGCATGCCAGTGCTGATGGAGGCCGTGTCGAACTTTCATCTGGGTACGGCACCGCTGGCCGAGTACTTGATCAGCCGCGGTGCGGATCTCGACCGCGACTGGGGACCGCGGCATGGCGGGTCGGCCAGAGCAGCCTTGCGCGCGTCGGTACAGAACCTGGCCGATCCCAAGGATCCGCAGGTGCGGCGCATGCTCGACATCTGCGGCGCAGGTACTGTGGCCAAGATACTCGCGGAACGCAACGCAGAGCCACCGGAACCCGTGACCCTGTATCCGTTGACACAGCGTGTGCTGCAGCTGGCGGCGGATGATGCGTCCGCGCTCGGCGCGACGGCGGTAAGCACGGAGCATCTGCTCGTCGGCTGGCTGCGCGTGCACGCGGGAGGTCTCGCTGACATATTCGTAGCCAGCAACGTTGACATGGCCCGCTTGAGGACGCGCATTGGTGATCGTTTGCGCCCGGATCGCGACCCGCTGGCGGGCGGGGAGCTTCCACTCGACGTGCAGGCCGCCGCGGCAGTGCGCATCGGGACTGAGCTCGCAGAGTCTCGTCGCCGCGACGGGGTGCATCCGTACCACCTGCTGTACGGGATTCTGCAGGATGAGTTCAGCGCGGGCGCGCAGCTGCTCCTCGCGGTCGGTGTGACGGCAACGACATTCGGGACGGACTATCGTGACCTGAAATAGCGTTGACCTGACTGGCGACGGAGGAATCTCAGTCGCTGCTCATCCACATTCGGCCAGTAGTCGGCGAAATCGGCCGTCCACGGCGGCAGCCACATCGTCGCGGGTCCCATACGCCCGACCAGCTTCGATGAGCTGCTCTGCGACGTCGCGAAGCGTTGCTGGCGTGGCGATCGCCGTTTGCAGCGAGTTCCGGCACTGTTCGTGCTCGTCAGGAAAACGTGCTCGAAGTTCATTGATCTCGGGAACGAGGGGCGCACCCAGGCGCGGATGTCTGAGAATCTCGAATAGATAGACGAGATCCTTCGCCACCTTTGTGCGGTGGCCACGCATAGCGGATGACATGCCCTTTTGCACGACGTACGCGCCGAGCGTCGGAACGCGGATCCGCTGCGGCGGATCGAGCGAAACGTGCAACGCCGGACCGACATCCATCCACTGCCACGACTCCAGCAACATTCGCTGACCTGGATACCCCTGAGCGAGCAGCCCCGCCTGCCCTATTATTTCAACTGACTTCCGCGGTTCACCCTCGGTCAGAAAGTCGATCGGCACGGTGAGGCCGTCTGCGCTCCGGTACACCATCCACGCTGCGACGCCATCCATATCCGAGATCGGATCGCGTTCAAAGCCCGCATCAGCGGCGAGTTCGAGGAGCGTCGGACGATCTCGCGCCAGCAGCACGTGTGGCAGAGTGACATCGATGTCTTCAGTCGCGACAGCCCCGCGATCGTTCGCCTCGGCGAGATACAACGCATGCACCCAGCCGCCGACGAAGACGATCTCGTCGACATACGGCTGCATCGCGATCATCACGCGCGCGAGCTGCCCCGCAGCGATGCTGCTCATCCGAGACTGCGCTCAACGCGCGCCACATCCGTGGCCGCCATGCCAGTGGCCGGCGCAATGCGCGAGCGGAGGAGATGCTGCGCTACTTCAGCGCCACGCAACGGGAAGTGCGCGAGATCAAGGAAGAGCTGCAAATCGGAAACAACGGGCAGCGCCTCAATGACATGTGCGCCGAACAGTGCCGCCTGACCGTAATACGGTTCCAGCACGCACAGCAGGTGCGTTCCCTGTACGGGCTCTGAGACTTCACGTGCGTGGACACTGGAGAGCAAGTCCTCCAATTCTGCAGGCATCGCTGGAACGGCGTACACGTACGTCGAGCTGTCATGCGTGACGTGTCCGACCCGCCGCTGCGCACCAGTCAGTAGCGTCAGCGCCCACCGCAGAGATGATGGCACCCACGTGTCAGCAAGGCGCTGCTCCAGCTCTGTCTTCGTGTACGGCACGACGAAGTTGCGCCGTTTTGACTTCTTCCAGCTGTACGTGCCGCTCCAATGCACGAGCGCCGAGGCGGCGTCAGCCAGACGCAACTCATCGCTTGTTCCGGCGACGTAGCCCCGCTCGAGCAATTCTTCCGTGACGTCCCACGCCCAGCCGATCGCGATTCGAGTTTCCTTTGCGAGTGCCGTCACACTGTGCGATACATGCGGCGCCTCGAAGAACCGACGCAGAACGAGAGACGCCTTCTTCGAGAATGGATTCACGTTTCGCTGGGTCGCAATCAGCGTCCCCCACTGACGTTTAGCGGCACCATCGACGTCGATGCGAACGCCCGGCAGCCGAAGCGAGAGCGCGCCGGTCATGTCCGCGTAGTTGATCCCACGCTTGCGAAGCCACGCGCGACGGGACGCGTCGATGCGCGGGAGCACCAGTATCCACGGAGCTCCGTCGCCACTCTCGGCGAGATGATCGAGGCGCGCATCCAGGTCACGGCTCCAGCGCCGCTCGACCTCGACCAGCAGCACGTGATGGACTCCGTCGATTGTCAGCGTCAGTGCGAAGTCGGCGGCTGTTCCGCCCGCAATGGGGTGCCCGGACGGATCGAGCTCCTCCGCGTCCACGCCGCGTTCGGCCATCACGGCGCGAAGTCCGGCCACCGTTTCTGAGTCCACGCGCCGTCGGGATTTCATTTCCCAAATGTGTTTCGTTTTTTCCCGAAACGCAAGTGCGAAACGAATTATTAGCGAGATTATACCCCGGCGGTCTCTCTTAAAACGTTGTTGTAAAACGACTTACCTCAATTTCTTGACGGCAGGTTCCGAACCCGCGACCACCTGAACCTCATACCGCGCGTATGTATCACAAGTCGTTGCAGCACATGTTGTTAGCCGTCTAACCGCGCGCGTGAACACGCCCAGAGCGGTGCCCGACCGACTCAGCGCTCCGAATCGTCCGCAATGTCCCTCTTCGCGGCGAAGTCATACAGCGTCACACGACGGAGGTGGTAGAACGCCGTCCAGTAGCTTCGCAGTGCCTGCACGTTCGCGAGAACGGCCGCGTCCTTTTCGTTCTGCGCGTTGTACAGATCGGTGTTGCTGATCTTGCCGGTGCTATAGCCGATTGCGCGCGACCTCGAACTGCTTGGCCGCGACCGTGTCGGCCTTCGCCGCGATGACCAGATTGCGCTGCGCCTGCTGCAGCGCGAGGGCGGAAAAACGCGCGCCTTCCATCAGCGCCTCGCGCTGCGCGCGATTGTTGGCCGACGTGCGCCGGTCAATCGACGTCGCCTCCTGCACGTCGGCCCGCCCCGCGCCCCACTGCAGCACGGGTAGGTTCACGAACACGTTCAGCGTCTGCCTGGCGAGCGGACTCTGATACGACTGGCTGAAGCCGGGCGCGGTGTGGTTGAAGCCGACGCTCGCGTTGATCGACGCGTTGAAGCGGTTGTTCAACCGCGCCTGGCTGATGCCGCGCTTGGCCTGCACATCGTCAAACGCGCCCTGCTGCACGACGCTCGAGTTTCGGAGCGCCTGCCGCACGGCGACGTCGGGATCGGCGTCGATGTTGGGGATCGAATCGGGCGTGACGATGCCAAACGACTGCCCCGCCGGGAACGCCACGAGACGGCGCAGCGTGGCCTCGGCGCGGTCGCGGGCGAGCGCCGCATCGGCCATAGCGGCGCGCGCCTTAAGCAGCGCGAGCTCGCTCTTCAGCAAGTCGTTCTCGCCGATTCTGCCCACCTCGTAGCGCCCCTCGTTGAGCGTGTAGAGCGTGTCGTTCACGGCCACGTTCTTCGCCGCATTCGCGAGCGTGATCTGCTGCGCGTAGAGGTCAAAGAACGCGCCGGCGGTATTGCCCGCGATATCCTCACGACCTCCAGGTAGCCGCGCTGAGCGACGTTCGCACTGAGCAACTGCACGCGCGTATCCCACACAACGTTGCGCGGCTTGAACAGATCCTGCTGCAGCGAGATTACCAGCGGCGACGCCTGGTACAGCCGCGTGCCCGGAATGCCTGTCGTCGGAAACTGGTCGATGCGGCTCAGCGCCGAGCCAACCGAGATCAGGCCGCCGGTGAGCGGCAGGCGCTGGCTGAACCCCATCTGCAGCGACGACTGGTTTTGCGACTGCCCGACGTATTGCGTCGACCCGTCGGGAAGTGTGATCGGATTGATACCGCGGTTGTAGTTGGCCGCGTTACCCGGACACGAAGAGCTGCGGCAGGAGGCGCGCGTTGAACGCGCGGTCGCGCTGTTGCGCAGCGTCGCGCACACTTCGCGCGACCTCGGCCGACGACCCGTTGACGAGCGCGAGCGCGATGGCCTCCTGCAACGTGAGTGTGCGGCCGCGCGGTGCTTGGGCGCGCGCGGCCTGCGGCAGGAGGATCGCGGCCGCGAGACAGAGCGCGGCGCAGCGTGCGATGAACGCCGTTCGCGCTTCGAGCACGAACAGGTCAGCGAAGCGCGGCAGCCATTCGGTGAGGACGGCACAACCCGCGTCAGGAATTACGCAGACGCCGTTCGCAGAGCGGTGCGTGAGCGCGGCGGCCTGAGCGACCCAGCCACCTGCCAAGACGCCGCGCCATGGGCACCGGCCGCCGTGCACGATGTCGATGGCCTCCGGCGGCACGGGGACCGCGGCACGAGCACGCGCGATCTGCGCATGGTGACGCCTGTCACAGCCGTCGGCTGTCCGCGTGTGTGTTTCCAGTCCGTCGGTGACTGACCGACACAGCCGATCCGGTGTGCAGATTACGCCGGTACTGCTGCATGCTGCTCGCTCGCGATCCTGTGCCCCATGCTGCCGTGCCGCATCGCCGCCTCAGCGTGGCGGATTGCTTCAGCATGCTGCCCGATCTCATCATGATGCGCCGCCTGCAGGTGATGGTGCGCCGCAGCCTGGTATTGTGCCGCCGCCAGAAAGTGCGCGGAATACTGACCGCTGTGATCCGTCGTGGCCTGACGATGCTTCTCGCCCATGGTAGCATGCTCTGCCGGAGTGTCCGAACCGCGACCTGTGTCGCGCCCGTCCTTCGCTTTGCAGCATTTTGAGTGCCACGCGCGGCTGCACACGTCGCTGGACGCGCTATGCCCGCATGCCCGTGCTGCGGCCCCGGATGCCACGATCCTCTATCCCTCCCCGTGAGCGCCTCGGGCGACGGGTCAAACGCGGCTTAGTGCTGACGGTCCCCCCGGTCCCTCCGGCCCGCGACCGTGTGAGCCGATTGCGGTCAGCGCTGCCGCGCTTCACGGAGTGACGATCTTCGCCGACCCCAAATGCTGGCGCGCGACGCGTCATACCTTGCAGCTCATCCGCTGCGGATACTCTCTCTCTCCTCTCCGAGTCTCACGAATGCTCTCGCGTTACCCCCGGGCCGCAACGCGCCTCGCGATTGCCGTCGCCCTTGCTGGTGTGTCACTCGCACCGTCGTCTGCGCACGCGCAACCGGGGGTCGCCGCGAAGTTCGGCGCGCGGGATCCGAAGACGTGCGTGGATCGCACGAAGCCCGTCCGTGGCGTGATCACGCCGGCACTGGCGGCTGCGTATGTCGCATGCTCCGAGGAGTCCGTCAGCTCCACGGCACTCTGGCTCGTCGAAAAGGTCGCGGTGCAGATCGGTGCAGGCCGACCGTTTCAGATGCGTACCGACGCTTACAACGACATCGATCCGTCGAAGCCGATCTACCCCATTCGCGGAAGCTACGTGCGCTACTCGTGCGCGGTACCGTCAGCCATTCCAGGGTTTCCCAGCACAGTCGGCAAGAACTGCACCCTGTACGACCAGCCGCACGCAACCGGCGCGTGCTATCGTACCACGTTCAATGACTGGCGCTGCGGCATGAAGGATTTGGACAACACGCTCAAGATCATCAGCCAAGGCATTCCCGGACCGGGCTGAACGTCCGGGTAGAAAACTTCGCGATCACAGCACGCAGGTCATACGAGCCCGCGAGAACCGCAACCAGGGCCGGATCATCCGCCGTTCTTCCGCGCGCTCAGCTATGCCACGGATCACGGCATCGGCCGCGCGAGGCATGAGCACGCTGACCGTGATCACCTCGGCCGGTGCGACCACCACGGTGTCACGCGTGGATTCGTTGAGCGCGGCGGCGGATTCAACCGATGCGGCAGCGAACTTCACCGTGCCTGCGGCAACGAAACGACAGATCAGCGTCGACTGGGCCTTCTTTCGCGTGACGGCGAACGGCGGACCAGTGCGGATATCGGGCAGATGGGTTGAACCGCGCGGCGCGTGTCGACAATGCGAGGATCGCTCTTAGCCAGCGCCGACGTGCTATCCCAAACCTCCAGAAACTTGCATACGAGGATCAGCGCTTGATTCGTAAGGCCGAACATCATGTCGGAATTGACGCTGCTTGATGTGCCCTCCTCCACGTAGAATCCGCGAACCATGACAGATGCCTCGTGCGCCACCATGCGAAAGCGCCAAAGAAGAGCACGCTGAAGCGGGCTAAGGTTCAGTAGAGTAGGAGGCAGATCAGCTTCGCCAGCCATCACGCCGATTTAGAAAGCGAAAAAGTGATGAGCCAACGCGAATGCCACCCTGGCGGTACCCTGAAACAACGAACGGCACCCATCAGGCGCCGTAAGTCGTTGATTTACATAGTCGGGACGGCGGGATTCGAACCCGCGACCCCCTGAACCCCATACTCCGGGTCGGTGGCGGAAATCGTTGCAATACATGGGGTTACCAGCTGGAAGCGTGCATTCGTGAGTTCAATTCAGGGGGTCGCTGGCTCGCGGGGGCCGGTTCGGGGACAAAACGTCGCCGGAAACGTCGGCCACCACTCCAGCACAAAACTGCGCGCGCGCTCCTTTCCCCTGCACCGACGTGAGTGCCGCACCCCGTTGCCAGGATCACCAGCACGCACCTGCGGGCGTCCCGTCGACCTTAAGATATGAGTACGTCTGCAAGCGGTTACTAGATCGAGATTATGCCCAGCTCGGCGGCAGCGACGCACACCAAGACACTGGCACCGACAAGCAACAGACCGCGAGACGGCACGATTGACGATTTCGCAGGGTTGGAGGAGTTCGGCTTCACCGCAAACGACCTTGCCTTGATGAACGAGCGGATGTCCCATCACCTGCACGATTCGTCGCGACCCAGTGAGCAGCATGTCAGAGCGCACTCCATCGCGCTCACGAACCCCGTGATGTGTCGTCGTCGCGTGTATCTCGATACTTGCTTCTGCGTTCGCCACCGCTATGTCGAACTGGGGCGAAGAAGATCTCCGTTGAGCACCACTTGCTCGCGGCGCTGCGATCGCGCGGGCGCAACCGCAGCCTCGTGGTGCGGCGGCGTGGGTAACGAGCAGATATTTCGTGTTGCGACGACGGCTCCATCCGTCGCGCGGATAGAGACATAGGTTCCAAGCGTGAAGATCCTGATCATAGAAGACGAACCGCGAGCCGCGCTGTACCTCAGGCAAGGGCTCACAGAGTGCGGCTTCGTCGTCGACGTTGCGACGGACGGCGAGGCTGGGCTGGCCGCCGCGCGGCTGGATGAATACGCACTCGTCCTGTGCGACATCATGCTCCCGCGGCGCGATGGCTTCTCCGTGATCGCAGAGTTGCGCCGGTCTGGCTACCAGATGCCCGTCCTCATTCTCAGCGCGCGCGACGCCGTAGATGCACGCGTGCACGGCTTCGATGTTGGCGCGGACGACTATCTCGTCAAGCCGTTCGCATTCGCTGAGCTTGTGGCGCGCGTTCGCGCACTGCTTCGACGCGCGCCATTTCGGCCGGCAGAGATCTTTGTTGTTGATGACCTTGTGTGTGATCCCCGCAGCCGGCGCGTCGAAAGAGCGGGCAGGCGCATCGAGCTGTCGCCGAAAGAGTACGCGCTGTTGCTCTTCCTGCTCGAGCGATCAGGTGAAGTCGTGTCACGCACGCTGATCGCCGAAGGCGTGTGGGGGATGTGTTTCGATAGCGACCTGAACGTCGTCGATGTGCAGATCCGGCGCTTGCGCTTGAAACTCGGCGCGGACGATGACGTGCCGCTTATTCATACGGTGCGGGGCGTCGGATACGTGTTGGAGTTTCGGGCCGACAGCAAATTGGCCGTCGCGCGCACCGAACGCGCGCATCCTGACTGACACTGTGTCTGCGACGGATGGAGTACAGACGCGCGTCGCAGTGTTCCGGACGCTTCGGGGACGCTCGCTTGCCGCGCGATTGGCGCTGTCATACGCAGCCAGCGCGTTCTTGTTAGTGGCGGGATCAATGGCCGTGCAATACCACACCATCAGAGCCAGCCTCGCCGCCGAAGACGACCAACTGCTGCGCGAACGACTTGCTGATGCGTTGGTCGCTGCACGGCTCAACGCATCGGCCGCCACGGCCGCTCCCCGTGGACAGGCAGACAGCGTCGCTTCCTCCGGCGGAGAATTGGTGGTCCGGGTGTTGGAACGTGCGTGCGGAACGCATCACGCCCTCCAGGCATTGCCGCACGCACCGGCGGCGGACTGCTCGGGTCAACACGCCGACTCAGGGCCGGTCTTTCGCACGCTGCGCACCGCCGATGGCGACGAATGGCGTATCGTCAGTGCTCCGCTACCTGCGCTCGCTGAGGAGCGGCAGACGCGACGATGGGTCGAGGTGAGCCTGAATCGCTCGCGCGACGAGCATGTGCTGGATCGCTTCCGCGTTCAGTCAGCTGCCGTACTCGGTGCCGCATTGTGCTTGGCATCTGCGCTGGGCTACGGCCTCGCTCGGCAGGGGCTGCAGCCATTGCGCCGCCTTTCGGCGCGCGTCGCGGCCATTGACGTCCGGTCGCTCGGACTACGACTCTGCGACACCGGCGCGCCGGCCGAAGTCGCTGCGCTCTCGGCGTCATTCGACACCATGCTCACGACGCTGCAAGCGGCGTTCGACACGCTCTCAACGCGTTCGGCAGAACTGGCGCACGAGATTCGCACTCCGGTGCATGTGCTCCGACAACAGGCGGAAGTCGCGCTTCGGCGGACTCGAACCGCCGACGAGTACCGAGAGGTCCTCAGCACGAGCCTCGAAGAGCTGGATCGCTTGCGTCGATTGATCGACGATCTGCTCTTTCTGGCCCGTGCCGCCGACCCGCGCGCCCTCGTCCAGCTCGAGACACTCAGCGCTGCCAAGGAGTGCGCTGACGTCGCGGAGTTTCTCGAAGCGCTCGCCGACGAGCGAAACGTCGAACTCGTCGTCGATGCTCCGCGAGAGATCACCCTCGCAGCTGATCAAGCACTCCTGCGACGAGCCCTCGTGAACCTCGTAACGAATGCGCTGCGTCACACACCTGCGGGCGGACGCATTGCCCTGCGCGCCACACGCTTGCCGTCCACCGGCGACGTCGCAGTGTTCGTGGACGATTCAGGTACCGGCATCAAGGCGGCGCTGCAGCCTCAGGCCTTTGAGCTGTACGTTCGCGGTGACGGCGGCGGCGCCGGTCTGGGTTTGGCCATTGTGCGTGGCATTATGGATCTGCACCGCGGGACCGCACGCATCGAAAGCATCCCTGCGGGTGGCACCAGAGTGACGCTGACGTTTCCGTCATAGCGTGCGTCGACGCGTGCGCAACGTGCGGTCATCACGATTCTGACAGAACTGTCATCCGGCTGACGAGATCCCGTCAGACCCATCCCGCTACAGTATGGCTTCTCGTCATTTGATGACCAGAGTCACGCTTTGCCGCTCCGCCATGTCACGTCAATCTCGTACGTCGAGACGCCGACACTCGGCAGCATTCTGTTCGGCTGTCTCGCGTGTGATCCTCCGCCAGGCCCTCGGCGCTTCATCCCGTATCCGCACCTCCGTCGTGCGGTCGGCGACCGCGTCATGACGGCCATCGACATCTCAAATTACGCGGGGCTGCTCGCGCTCGCGTTGTTGACGACGAACATCCTGCTCGGGCTGCTCATCACAACGAAGTACAGCCCGGTGCGACGATGGCCGCACCGCCGGATAAACACGGTGCGGTGGCACAGCTGGACGGGCTACGCTGCGCTTGCCATCAGCGCGTTCCATCCTGCCGCGCTCCTCTTCTCGGCGACAGCGGGCTTTGGGATCATCGATCTGCTCTGGCCGATTGGTGCACCCAAACAGCCGGTGGTCAACACGTTCGGCGCGCTGGCCTTCTACGCGCTGCTGATGATCATTGTCACGTCAGCGCTCTGGCAAGCACGCAAGCTGATCAGCCGGCGAGTATGGAAACGATTTCACTTCCTGACCTACGCGTTGTTTCCGCTCTACGCAGTGCACGCGTTCCTGACCGATCCTGCGTTGAAGGATCGTGCGACAGACCCCTTGGACGCGGAGAAAGTCTTTGTCGAAATCTGCATCCTCGCCGTTCTCGCCGGGATTGTGGTGCGGCTCCGATGGCAGCGGCGCCAGCCACCCGCGGGAGCGCCGCGCACAGGGTCGGAACGCGGAACGCGCACAGACGCGGCCCTGATGGGCATCATTCTCGCGGCGACGTGCAGCAGCGTCGCAGCGCCGGCAATTTCTCATGCGCAATCGTCCGCTGCCAAGCACAGCGGTTGGACATACGATCCAGATGTCGGGCCGACATACGAGCGCGGAAACCTGAGCTACAGCGTGTGGGGTTTCGCAGAGCGGTACTGGGGGCCACACTCCGCAATCGTAGCTGCGGATTTCTGGAGGCGCGCCCGCTTCGGAATGCAGCTGGCCCTGCCGGCCACGGCGCGCGTCCGGGCCGTCGCGTTTTATGAGGCTGACCTGACGAATACCAGTTTCTTTCGAAGTGGGCGACCGACGAGGGTTTTCGAAAATGCCTACGTTGCGCTGCAAAATGCCGATGATCCCCGCCGCGGTCGCGTGCTCTTTGGTGAGAATACGCATGTGTTGTCGCGCGAAGACAATTTGAGCTCGAGCAACCTCCCCACGATCAACCGCTCACTCGTGCTCGAGGAGCATGGGAGTGTCAACAGTTTCGGCACGCAGTGGGGCGTCCAGGCGTCGCGTGCGTTCACGCGCCGGTTGTCGCTCGCCGTAGCTGCGCAGGACGGCCGCGGCTCGCTCAACACCGCACGCCCCCGTTACTACGTTGGCAACTCGCTGTCGGCGAAATTGACGTCGGCGGTGGTGGACGACTCAGGCAGTGCGCGCCTTTTGGTCACCGGCGTTGGGGTCGACGTCACGAGACACATCGGCAGCCGCACATTTGTCCTTGCCTCCGCACTCGGTGGTGAGCCACTCGGTGGTGTACCGGCCGCTGGCGACAAAACAACCTTCGAAGGTGACGTCGCCTTCACCACGCGCGTGGCAGGGCACCGAGCAACCTTTGAAGGTGAGGCGCTCGCATCGCGTTTCTCCGCCACGCAGACGGTAGTCGGCGGCGGGTACATGCAGCTTCAAGTCTCGCTCTTTGACACGCCCACCGGCGGCGACCTCGATCCGTTTGTCCGGTACGACATCGTCCTCGTGCGCAGCACAAGCGAGACTGCCGTCACGCCAGCAGCTGTGTCACTGACGTCAACCGCGCCAGAGGCCGGCGGTGCGGTGCTCCAGCAGGCGATACGCTGTGGCTTGAACTACAATCTGCCGCACGCACGCAAGTTCGTTGGTGCTCACGCCGAATTGGCGATCAACCGCATGAGCGGCGCGGCGATGTACCGCTATTCGGAGGTTCGCACGCTCGTCGAAATTCGTGTCGGTCTGCGCGTGAATGCGGCCCGCTACCTGCGCCACTGATGTCGCGGAGCGGTGGCGTTGTTCGCATGCAGGCACCGAATCGGCCGTCCACGAACGTCCGTACGGGCGACGTGCCTCGCGGCAACCGCTGATGCTCGCGCCGGATTGTTTCCTTCACCGTAACACATCATGACGGACGAGCGCATCGACAACGGTGAGAGCAGCACCTCGCGGCTTCGGCAGATTCCACGCAGCGTCTGGGCGCTCGGCCTGGTGAGTCTGTTCATGGACATCTCCTCGGAGATGATCCATGCCATCTTGCCGGTGTATCTCGTGAACGTCCTCGGCGCATCCACGCTGACCGTGGGCTTTATCGAAGGCGTGGCGGAGGCCACGGCGAGTATCACGAAAGTGTTTTCCGGAACCCTCTCAGATCGACTTGGTCACCGGAAGCTACTCGTCGGGATCGGCTACGCTCTGGCAGCCGTGACGAAACCAGTGTTTGCACTCGCCAACAGCATCAGTCTCGTGGTTGGAGCACGATTCGTTGACCGGATCGGCAAAGGGATCCGTGGTGCGCCGCGCGACGCGCTGATCGCGGACGTGACCCCCGCTCACCTCCGCGGCACGAGCTTCGGCCTGCGTCAGACGCTGGATACGGTCGGCGCGTTTGTCGGCCCGCTGGCAGCCATCGCGTTGATGGCGCTGACGGCGAATGCCTACCGGACTGTGTTCTGGATCGCCACGGTTCCCGCCGTCGTCGCCATGGGCATCCTCGTCTTCGGCGTACAGGAGCCGAAGCGCACCAGCACGGCGGCCTCCCAACCACTGCCGCGCTTCGCCGATATCCGTCACCTCGGAGCACCTTTCTGGTCGGTCGTGATCGTCGCAAGCCTGCTCACTCTCGCACGCTTCAGCGAGGCGTTTCTGCTATTGCGTGCGCGAAATGTCGGATTGCGCGTGACGCTCGTACCCGTCGTGATGGTGGTGATGAACGTCGTCTACGCCAGCGCGGCGTACCCGGTTGGCGTGCTCGCCGACCGCATCGGGCGAAAAGCGTTGCTTGCGGCCGGAATCGTGCTGCTCATCGTCGCCGACCTGATTCTGGCGTTCGGCGCCACAATTCCCCTGACACTGCTCGGCGTGGTGTTCTGGGGACTGCACATGGGCTTCACGCAAGGATTGTTCGCCACGATGGTTGCGGACACCGCCCCGGCGCCTTTGCGCGGCAGCGCGTTCGGCCTTTTCAATCTGGTGACCGGTGTCGCAATGCTTGCCGCGAGCACCATTGCCGGCGCGCTCTGGCAGGGCTACGGACCGTCGGCGACATTCCTCGCGGGCGCGGTGTTCACGGCGGTCGCGCTCGTCGGCGCCACGCGCATTCGCGAGGGTGTGCGCGACGCTTCACTCTGAGCCTTGAGGGCATTCGCACTGCGGCTACGACCGTGCGCACGGCGTGGGTCGGGTCGGCTACGCAATTCAGCGTGCATATCATGCGCGTCGCGACAGATGCAACGTGCATATCGCTACGACCGAATTCACCGCGCGGGCGCTTCTCTGCCATGCGGGCCGCGAAATTCGGGCAATCGTCTCGGATGTACGACGCCAGACGGTAACGCGATCTTACGTTGAGCCACTGCGGAATGCGCGTCTTTGAACCAAAAATAGAAAGCGCGACCCCCTGAGCGGAGGTCGCGCTTTTCATTCGATCCAGGGACCCGCTGGGTACACAAACGGGGACAAAACGTATCCAAAAACGTATGCGGTGTGAGAAGAGCATGGATACGTAACCGCGTAACTTCTTGTCCTGCAATGCTTTTCACCATCGGGACGGCGGGATTCGAACCCGCGACCCCCTGAACCCCATTCAGGTGCGCTACCGGGCTGCGCTACGTCCCGTCTCTGATCAGTCACAACAACAACTGAATCCAGCGACAAGTC
>JANMWU010000619.1:0-2838 GCA_031380785.1 Gemmatimonadaceae bacterium | reverse complement strand
CAGCTGAGCGTTCCGTCACCGACATTGCACCGCGACCCGTTCCGCCGGGCCGGATGAAGCAGACGACTTCGTGCCCGCGTGCGATCAGTGCACTGACTGTGTCGCGACCGATGGTGCCGGTCGCGCCGAGCATGAACACGCGCCGCGGTTGCGGTGAACGCGCAGTCGGCGCGAGTGGATGTGTATCACTCATGGCGCAGCTGTCGCGCGTTCACCGTGGCGATGATGCGTGACGCTCCAGCACACTCGCAACTGCATCGGCGAAACGCCCAGGTGCGCCTTGATCCATGCGGAAGTACAGCGACGGCTCGATCAGTTCGAGTTCCATCAGCGCCAGCGAACCATCGTCCAGCCGCACGAGGTCAACGCGTGCCTGAAACGGCGCCGGACTCACTGCACGAATCACATGATCCGCGGCACGTCGCACCTCGTCCGTCACCGACACCGCTGCGATGTGACCGCCATGCTCTTCCTGCACGCGGAAGTCACCGGACTCCGGCACCTTCTGCACGGCGTGACTGAGCTGACCGTCGAAATAGAAGATCGACAACTCACCCTCGTTGACGATCGATTTCACGAACGGCTGCGCGAGCCAGGCGCGATCGGTGAACGTGCGCACCAGCGTGTCGCGCTGCTGCGGTGTGAGCCGGGTCTGCAACCTGAACGTATCGAGCGCATTCGCGCTGACGATCGGCTTGACGACGATCTCACTTGTGCCAAGCGCGTCGAAAAGTCCGTTGAAAGTCTCGGCAGTGCCGCCTTCGACCCAGATACCTGGCACAATCGGCACACCGCGCGCGCCCAGATCGCGCAGATAGCGCTTGTCGAGATTCCAGGCAATCAGCGCGCGAGGATTCTCGAGAATTGTGCCACTGGCCTCGATGCGCGTCAGCGCCGCCAGAAACTCAGCCGGATGCTTGTGATAGTCCCACGTCGTGCGCACGATCACAAGATCGAACGCACTCCAGTCGGTCTCGGCGCGCGACCATGGGATTTCGCGCACGTCAAAGCCGCGACGAGTGAGTTCGGCGACCGCCAGTTCGTCGTCGATGACGTAGCCGCTGCGATCTTCGAGAGTCAGGAATGCAATGCGCCTCATCCCGATAATCTACGACGCGATCGGCCCCGGCCCTCCCTCGGTCTTCCGCAGCGCGCGCAGCCTTTCCTCGGCAACCGCCAGATCAATGCCGGGCGCGACTTCCTCGTCACTCATGCCGAGTATCTCGCGTGCGCGCACGACCACTGGCGCACCGCCGGGCGCGAGCTCACCGAACGCGATTTCGGCGCGCCGGCAGAGGCGCTCCTCGTCGGAGATGTTGGTGTAGCGACGGTTCACGCGCATGGCGGTGACGCGGGCGTGCACGCCTTCATGCAGGATCGTGGCCGCGACCTGCGCGCGAGTGAAGGTCGGATTCACCACGAAGGTGGTGTCGATCACCATGATGCGGGTGTCGTGAAAGAAGATGCCGCGATTGGGCCAGCGCTTGACCCAGATGCAGCTCACGTCAGTGCGCAGTCGGTTCAGGTTGTGCGGCGCGTACCGACCGATCAGCGCCAGCGCTTCGCCGAACTGCGATTCGAGCTGCACATCATCGATGTCTGCGCGTTCGTTCAGAAACCAGACCGGTACACCCTCGACGACACGCTTGATGGAGCGCGTGGCGTCGTAACGATCACGGAGTGCGGGAGGCAGCAGGTCGCGGAGCATTCTGGAAAGGTGCACGGAGTCCTGCGCCGGCGCCGATGACGCGTATCGGAATTGCGGCTTATCTCGCCGGAGCTTCAGGCCATCCGGTGTCGAGCAGAATCTTCCAGCGGCCATCGGACTGACGCCGCCAGAGCGTGAGGTAACGTCCGCGGGCGAGTGTATCGGTGCGAGCGGTGCGTCGCACCATCGCGTACCGACCAACCGTCACTCCCGTCACCCGGTCGGCGTACGGCACCGCATCGGTGGGCTCCCAGGTCAGGACTTGGGAGGGATCGTCAAAGACCGGTTTAAAATCCGCCGCCACCGGCACTTTGCCGCGCAGCAGGATCAGCCCGCCGTTGCCGGGTCTGGCGACATCGTTGGCAAGGCGCGCGTTGAGGGCCGGCGCGCCGCTGTCGGCGACGGCATGCGCAAACTCGCGGTCGGCGGCGAAGAGCTGGTCCTGCAGATCGCGGTCATCGGGAAGTGGCTTGGGCGGCAGCGACTTCGGGACGCAGGCGACGCAGGTGAGAACGGCAAAGAGCAGCGGGATGCGCATGGGGCTCCGTTTGGGCTGTCAGCAAAGATACCGCGACGCAGCGGGTCCGGGTTCAGCATAGGCATGTCAGTGAAAGTCATGACTGCGCGCATGTTCAGCACCGAGGTGCGCGTCAAGCGGAACGAAGGTGCGGCCGCGTACGGTGACGACATTCGATTCCACCTGCAGTGTCCCGCGCACCATGAGCAATGGCGACGTGGAGATCTTGAGCGCATCGCGCTCGAAACGCTGCGGGTTGACGACGACGTTCACGACCCCGGTTTCGTCTTCCAGCGACAGGAATACAAAACCCTTCGCCGTACTCGGTCGCTGCCGGCAGATCACCAGGCCGGCGATGGCGACCTGCTCGGTATCGCGTCCGTTGGCCTGAATATCACGCGCGGTGCGCACGCCATTCGGTTGCAGCAGTGGCCGCAGATGCCGCATCGGATGGCCGTTGAGTGAGACGCCTGTCACGCGGTAGTCGGCTTCGGTGAGATCAGCCATCGTCATGTGCGGCAGCGCAGCATCAGGCAGCATGACATTCGGCGCCAGCGGTCCCGCATCACCGCGCACCGATGCCAGAACTTCCCACAGCGCACGACGGCGTCGT
>JANMWU010000587.1:0-3245 GCA_031380785.1 Gemmatimonadaceae bacterium | reverse complement strand
CTCCTCCTCGACACGCATGTCTGGTTGTGGGGGCTGCTCGAGCCCGAGCGTCTGACTCCGACTGTTCGTGCCGCACTGCAAGCACCGGAAAACGAGCTGTGGCTCTCGCCGATCAGCGCCTGGGAAGCCTTGGTTTTGGTGGAGCGAGGGCGGCTGCGGATCACCATGCCAGCAGCTGAGTGGGTCGAAAAGATGGTGCAGGCGTTGCCGAGGCGAGAGGCGCCGCTCACACACGAAATAGCGATTGTGAGCCGCCGATTGGCGTTGTCGCATCAGGATCCCGCAGATCGGTTCATCGCGGCGACAGCCAGCGTCCTGGGGCTCACACTCGTTACGGCGGATGAGCGCTTACTGCAATCGAAGGAGTATGCCGTGCTCGCAAATCGGTGAGAGAACGGCGCCGTGAGCCCACCGCCGTGCGGACGGTTGCAGCGTTGTCTCCGTGACTAGCTCAATGCCTCACTGCCGCCTTTCGGCAATTGATTTCGGCGGTCCCATGAGGCATCTTCCACCTACGGAGGTGCATATGGAGCTCTCGAAGAAAACGACCATTCTGTTCGCGCCGGAAACCCACCAGCGCCTTACCGAATTCGCAGCCCGGCGCGGCATCAGTCTCGGTGAGCTGGTGCGAGAAGCGTGCGTGGCGCAGTACGGCCTCGTTGACGCCGACACTCGACTTGCCGCAGTCGCATCGCTTTCGGCGCTCTCGCTGCCGGTGGGCTCGCCACGCGAGATGAAACAGGAATCCGTGCCGAGCGCCAACGATCTGATGCCAGGGCCCCGGCGCTGAGCGCGTGTGATACTCATCGACGCCAACATTCTGATGTATGCGGCAGGCGCCGCACATCCACACAAGCTGCCCAGTGCCCAGCTGCTGGAGCGGATTGCGCGCAGCGACGCGGCGGCGACGATCAATGCGGAAACTCTGCAGGAAATCCTGCATCGATATCGCGCCATCAAACGGTGGAAAGACGGACGAAAGGTGTATGATCTGGCGCGACAACTCTTCCCTGCCGTCGTCTCCATCTCAGCCGTGATGCTCGACCGCGCGCGCATGCTGCTGGACGAATATCCAGCGTTGATGGCGCGGGATGCGCTGCATGCAGCGGTCGTGATGCATGAGAAATTCGACGCAATCTGCAGTTACGATCGCGACTTCGATCAGATCACCGGCATCACACGCATCGAGCCGTAACCAGCGTCGCGAGCCGGCTCGCACCTCGCGCCGCCGAGCAGGCGTCCCGCGCGTGCTGGCAGGCGAGCCCGCACGCGGCTCACGCAACCCATCTGAAAGGCTGCTTTCGTGACACTGATGAACCAGCTCGTCCGCCTCACGCACCCGACAATTGTGCTGACCGTTTTGTCCACGGGCAGTGTCATGGCACAGCCAAAACCACTCGCGGTCTGGTTTCGTCAACCCGCTGCCGAATGGAATCGCGCCCTGCCCCTTGGCAACGGCCGACTTGGCGCAATGGTCTTCGGCGGCACGGCTGTGGAACACATTCAGCTCAACGAAGAGACGTTGTGGACGGGCGGACCGTACAATCCCGTCGTCAAGGGCGCGAGCAAGGCGCTGCCGGAAATCCAGCGATTGCTCTTTGCCGGCGATGTGCCGAAGGCGCACGATCTGTTCGGCCGCACGATGATGGGCGTGCCATACGAGCAGCAGAAGTATCAGCCACTCGGTGATCTGCTTATCGTGTTCAAGGGGCACGACACGGTGACCAGCTATCGTCGCGAGCTGCTGCTCGATTCGGCGCTGTCGCGTGTGTCGTACATCGTGAATGGCGTGACGTTCACGCGTGAGGTATTCGCGAGCGCGCCGGATCAGGCAATCGTGATGCGCCTGACAGCGAACCGTCCCGGTGAAATCACCTTCTCGGCCACGTTGCACGGAGTGCGCAACCAGACGCACTCCAACTACGGCACTGAGTACTTCCAGATGGACGGTGTGGCGCCGGACGGACTGCGGCTCACCGGCAAGAATTCCGACTACCTCGGCATTCCAGGACGGCTCACCTACGAAGCACGGCTGAAGGCGCGCGTCGGCGGCTCGCGGGGCACGATCGCGGTGGACTACCGCACACTTCGCGTGAGCGGTGCCGATACGGTCACCATTGTGCTGGCGGCGGCCACGAGTTTCGTGAACTACAAGGACGTGAGCGGCAACCCGGCCAATCGCGTGCGCGCCGTGCTCGATCGTGCAAACGCACACGACTGGAACACGATGCTGCATGATCACGTCGCAGAACATCAGCACTGGTTCGGCCGAGTGCAGCTGTCGCTCGGCGGAAGCAGTGCTGATGCGCTGGCCCTTCCCACCGATGAACGCATCAAGCGCTTTGCGAGCGCGCCTGATCCCGATCTGGCTGCGCTGACATATCAATTTGGCCGCTATCTGCTGATCGCCAGTTCGCGCCCCGGCACCGAAGCCGCCAACCTGCAGGGGATCTGGAACGACAACTCCAATCCGTGGTGGGACGCGAAATACACCGTCAACATCAATCTCCCCATGAATTACTGGCCCGCCGAAACGGCCAACCTGGGCGAGATGGAGCAGCCACTGGAAAAGCTCGTGGGCGAGATCGCAGAAGCCGGAACCGAAACCGCTCGCGAACACTGGGGAGCGCGCGGATGGGTGGTTCATCAGAACACCGATCTCTGGCGCGCAACGGCGCCGATGGACGGTCCATCGTGGGGCGCGTGGCCGGTGGGCGGTGCCTGGCTCATGACCAACCTGTACGAGCACTTTCGATTCTCGGGCGATACCGCGGACCTGCGGCGCATCTACCCGCTGTTGCGAGGTCAGGCGCAGTTTTTATTGGATATACTGGTACCATATCCGGGCAAGGGCTGGCTGGTCACGGCGCCGTCCAATTCGCCTGAGAATTATCCTGCATGGCCTGGCAATGGTGATTTTTTCGACGAAGTGAGCGGCAGCTCGCTCACGGCGTATACCATGGCTGCCGGTCCCACGATGGACATGCACATTATCCGCGATGTGTTCGGTGCATTCACAGAAGCGGCAGCGTTGCTCACAACCGACAGCGCCTTTGCGGTCGACGTACGTGCGGCGCGAGCGCGACTGGCACCGAATCAGATCGGCAAGCACGGCCAGTTGCAGGAGTGGCTGGAGGACTGGGACGATCTCGAACCGCAGCATCGGCATCTGTCGCCACTGTGGGGGCTTTATCCCGGCAGTGACATCACGCCGGAACGCACGCCTGCACTGGCTGCCGCTGCGG
>JANMWU010000577.1:0-5768 GCA_031380785.1 Gemmatimonadaceae bacterium | reverse complement strand
CGGCTGATTTACACGGCGCGACGCGGCAGTTACCTCGCCGATCCGACCAGATCTCAGCAGTGACCGACGACCGGCGGGATGGAACTCACTCCATTCCGCCGGTCTATCTTTCCGCCATGTCCGTTCGCGTGCACCAGATCCTCGACGCACTTCCGCTGATGATCTTTGCCACGGACCTCGACGGGTACATCGTCGAGCAGAACCAGCTGGCAGCAGCGCACGCGACAGCCGGCGCCATCGGCCAGCCGCTCTCTCAGGTGCTCGGCGCGCCCACCGATGCCGAGCAGTGCGACCGCGCCTTCGCGACGCTGCGCGATACCAACGTTCCGTTCGTGCGCTGGGAGTTCGCCGGGGTGAACGGCGATGGCGAGCATGTAATGCTGGTCCAGGTCACGCGATGTCTCGCGGCCGGAGAACATGTGGGATTCGTGGCCACGCTCTCCGATGTCACCGAGTCGCACCGCGCCCGCGAAGCGCTCATCTCCACCGGACTCGCGCTCGCCAGTTCCATCGATCTGGCGCGCGTGTACGCCGAAGTCGGTCAGCAGCTCCGGCGTGCCGTACGCTGCGATGCCTGGATCATCGCCGTCGCCGATGACGACACGCTGGCACTGTCCGGTGTGCAGTCGGACGGTTTCGATGAGCTGCCGCACCAGTTGGCGGCACGGCTCCGGCCCGATTGGCTTGAAGCACTCGCGTCAGGCGCAACGGTGGTGCATCGGCACACCGCCGGCAGCCGCGAAGTGAGCGCGCCGATCATCAGCGAGGAAGGCGTGCTCGGAACCATCACGGTTCGACTCAGTTCGGTCGAGGCGAGCTACGAGCTGGCCGAAACGCAGCGGGTTTTGAGCACCATCGCGGCCCAGACGGCCGCCGCAATCGACCGCGCATTTCTGGTGCGTCGCGTTGAGCAGAAACGGCGCCTCGAGGCGATCGGTGAAGTCGCAGCCGGCGTCGCACACGAATTGCGCAATCCGCTCTTCGGCATCTCGTCAGCGGCGCAGCTGCTCAGGCTCCGCGGTCGCGACGATCCAGCTGTCGAGCGGAACGTGGGCCGCATGCTGCGCGAGGTCAAGCGGCTGAACAACATGCTCTCGTCGTTGCTCGTTTACGGTCGACCGCAGCCGCTGCGATTGATCGCCGGCGATCCGGACACCGCCTGGGAGGACGTGATTGATGCCAATCGCGCGCGCATGGACGAGGCTGAGATCACTTTTGCACGCACGCGCAGCGCGACACCAGTGGTGCTCGACTTCGATCCCGCACAACTCGGTCAGGTGTGCCTCAATCTGCTCGGCAACGCCATCGATGCAGCGCCGCGCGGAACAACGATCACATTGCACACCGGTCTGCTCGGCACGGGGGCGTGGCGTTGTCGGTTGCACAACGGTGGCGTCGCCATTCCACCCGAAGCCCTTCCGCGCGTCTTCGAGATCTTCTATTCCCTGAAAAGCGGCGGTACCGGCATCGGACTCGCGCTCTGTCAGCGTATCGTTGAAGAACACGGCGGCACGATCGGCATTGAGAGTCAGCCCGAGTCAGGTACTTCGGTCACCATCATGCTTCCGCCGCGCACCGCCGCATGATAGCCGCATCGATTCTTATCGTGGACGATGACGAAACGGTGCGCGAGTCGCTCACCGAGTTCTTCGCGCTGACCGGCATGGACGCCATCGGTGCGGCAACGGCCGCCGAAGCGCGGGCGGCTGTCGCAACACACCTGCCCGATGTCGTGGTGCTCGATCTGCGACTGCCCGATGTGACCGGCCTTGGCCTGCTCGAGCAGCTCCGCGCCGACGATCCCGATGCCGCGATCATCGTGCTGACCGGCCACGCCGATGTGCGCACGGCAGTCGGCGCAATGCAGGGCGGCGCCATTGATGTGCTCGAGAAACCCGTCAACCTCGATCATCTGCGCGACGTTGTGCTGCGCGGTGTGCAGATGGTGCGGCTCCAGCGTGAAGTGGCCATGCTGCGCGCCCGGAATGCCACTGCCGGCGGCGGGCCCGCTGCGATTCTTCAGCCGTCATTCGAGAAGTTGATCGAACTGGCGGCGCGCAACGACGACGCCCCGGTCCTCATTTTCGGCGAAACCGGCACCGGCAAGGGATTCGTGGCGCGACGCATTCATGATCGATCGCAACGCGCCGCGCACCCGTTCGTCGAGATCAATTGTGCGTCACTCTCGTCGACCTTTTTCGAAAGCGAAGTTTTCGGACACGAACGCGGTGCCTTCACCGATGCGCGACAGTCGAAACGCGGCCTGCTTGAAGTGGCGACGCACGGCAGTCTGTTCCTCGACGAAATCGGCGAGCTCACGCTCGACGTGCAACCGAAACTTCTCAAAGTGATCGAGGAGCAACGATTCAGGCGACTCGGCGGCACGACCGAACTCCGCAGCGCAGCGCGCGTGATCTGTGCAACCAACCAGCCGATGCAAACGCTGGTGAGCGACAAGCGCTTCCGCGCCGACCTGTTCTACCGGCTGCAGGTGCTCACGATCAGCATGCCGTCATTGCGCGATCGTCTCGACGAGTTGCCGACGCTCGTCGCGCAGGTACTGCCGCGCGGCGCCACACTCACGCACGCCGCAGAACGCGCGCTGGCATCGTATGCGTGGCCCGGCAACATCCGGGAACTCAAGAACACGCTGTGGCGCGCGTCGATTCTGGCCGAGGGTCATCCGATCGAACCGGCAATGCTCAACCTGCCGTCCGCCCATCAGGTACCGGCGAACCAGCGTACGTCCGACCTCTCGCTGGCCGCCGCGGAGGCGCGCGCAATCGACGCGGCACTCACACAGACCGGAGGAAACCGGGCGCGGGCAGCCCAGCTCCTGGGCATTGCCCGGTCCACCCTGCACGAGAAGCTGCGGCAGCGCGCGTTGCCCGACTCAGCGCACTGAGTGCAAGCGCGACCGACCGACAATCGGACAGCAGTGCAGTTCTGTCCGTTTTCCGGACAGATTCAATGAGATACTGGCGGGTATCTGACGCTATAAGCGTTTGCGGCGTATGTGCTTACAACTTCTCGATGGTGCGGCATGATGTCTGCCTCACCACAAGCATGCCTCATTGCGTGCTCATTGTCGAAGACGAGATCTCTATCAGGGAATCACTCGTCGATCTGTTTGCCTCCGACGACGTGTCAGTCGTTGCAGCCGCCACTCTTTCCGAGGCAAAAACGGCGCTTTTCGGCCAATTGCCACTCGACCTGATCATCACCGATCTGCGGCTCGGCGGTAATCGCGACGGCGGATTGCAGGTGCTTGCGGCCGCAGGACTCGTGCATCCGGACTCGCCGCTCATCGTACTTACAGCGTATCCCGACGATGACAATCGTCATGCAGCAGAGCGGCTGAATGCAACCCACTTTCTCGAGAAACCGGTCGATCTTGCGGTGATTTCGCGGCTCGCACGCGAGCACGGAATTTCTTCAGCACTGTCGCCAGCATCATAGCAGAGGCTTGACAGTGACGGCGCGTTCGCGTGTTCTTACGGCGCGCGCCGCGTCGCAGACGTGAGTCAGCGCGCGCTCCTCGTCCGACTCCCCACGCATGACCGATTCTCCGGTCGCTCTTCTTCGTGCCCATAGTCGGCACGCACCCTGGAACGCGCGCGGCCTCGCCGCGCACGCCACCGCGCTGGTTGATGCAGCCGGTTTCCGGCCCACCAACACTTCGGCCCGAGCCGCACCCAGCGCACGCGCTATTCGCTTCTACGTCGCGCAGCGATTGCTCGATCGACCTGAAGGCGCCGGAACCACCGCCACCTACGGCTATCGACATCTGCTGCAACTCCTCGCAATCAAGGTCCGGCAGCGCGAAGGGCAGACGCTTGAAGTGATCAAGAAGGAGCTCGCCGGCGTCAGCGGTGAGCAGCTCGAACGTCGCGTGGCAACGGCGCTGGCTCCCGCGCTATCGCACAGCGCGGACGTCACCGTACGGCAGGACGACACACAGCCAATCGCCGAATGGCGTCGCGTTCAGATTGCCGACGGTATCGAGTTGCATGTGCGCACCGACGCACTCGGCGCCCGTGACGATGCCGTAGTTGCCATGCGGGAAGCCATCCGCGCCGCGCTCGGACGCACCGAAGCACGGAACTGATGTGATCACACCCGCCGAGCATCTCCAGGCTGCACAATCACCGCTGCACGCGGGCGGTGTGTCGCGCGGCGGTGATCTGTCGGGCGGTGGAGCGAGCAAGCGGCGCGCGGCATCGCGGCTGGTGTATCTCGATCGCGCGCTGGAAGCGCTGCCGCTCTTTCGCCTGAGCGACTCGAACGAAGAGGGTGCGATCGCGTACACCGCCGCTACGGGTGGACGCTGGCGTGTGTTGCCCGCGCCCGGTGACCGCTTGCCCGGCACTTTCGATCAGGACGTGTACATCGAGTTGCTCTACCGGTATCAGGAATCGGGGCGACCCACTGACGGCGTGCTCACCTTCACACTGCATGCATTTCTCAGGGCCATGGGCCGGCGCGTCGATGGCCGGACATATGAACAGCTGCGCGGCGCACTCGCGCGCCTCGAGCGCACAACACTTGAAAGTGCCGGCGGCTATTGGGACGCGGCCAACAGCAGGCCGTTGGAGGGCGCGTTCACACTTCTGAGCGCCGCGACAGTCGATCGTCGGCGCGCTGCCGATCGCGATCAGCTCTCATTGTTCCCGAGCGTCACTGCAGCCGAGCCAGGTGTCGCGCGCGTGACGCTCGCCCCGCAGCTCCGCAGCAATCTCGACGCCGGGCATGTCACATCACTCCGCCTGGGTGGCTACTCGTCGCTGCTGTCACCCGTCGCGCGACGCATTTATCGATTGCTTGCCGTTCAGCTTGCCGCCGGAGCTGACGGTCGCTGGCGCGTGTCACTCGACACGCTGGCAGAATTGCTTCCTCTCACGCAGCGATATCCCAGCCACATTCTGCGTGTGGTAAAGCCGGCCAGTGAAATGCTGGTGGCGGCAGGGATCGTACACGCCGCTGAAGAGTCGCAGGATGGCCGATCGTGGTATATGGACTTTCGCTGGTCGTGACGAAATCCACACCCGGCGCGTAGAGCTTCGCGGCTCTCCTCAAGTCCGGAACTTGCCATCAGCCTTCCGGTACAGTAGCCGTTCGGAAGAAGCCGACGTCCGTCCCTTTCCTGCTGGAAGGTTTTCATGTCTCGTGCGCGTCGCGCCGTAGTCGGCGCCATTCTCGTTGCAGTGCCCCTCGTCGCCGGCGGCTTCGTCTGGCAGAGTCGTGAGGCGCGAGATGGAGCAATGCTGTTTGATCAGGTTTTGCGGCGCGTCTCGGAGCGTTTCGTGGACACCGTCGATGCCACTGCGCTGTACGAAAAAGCCGCGCGCGGCCTGATCGCGCAGCTCAACGATCCTTACACCACGCTCTATACGCCGAAAGAGTTTGCTGCCTTCACGCAAGGCACCAACGGGCGCTATGCCGGCGTGGGCATGCAGATCGAAGACATCAAAGGCAGCATCACTGTCGTGAGAGTCTTTCCGAATACGCCGGCCGCTGGTGCCGGCATCGCGGACGGCGATCGGATTGTGATGATAGACTCCGTGTCCACACGCGGTTGGGGAACTGACTCGGTATCTTCGAAGCTAAAAGGTGAGCCAGGGACGCGTGTTCGCGTGCGCTTCGCGCGGCCCGGTGTGCCCGAGCCGATCAACGCAACATTCACGCGCGCCACGATTCGCATTCCGGCGGTGCCGTTCGTCACCATGCTCGACGGCGGCGTCGGCTACATCCCGGTGCAGGGTTTCAAC
>JANMWU010000537.1:0-1845 GCA_031380785.1 Gemmatimonadaceae bacterium | reverse complement strand
TAGCGCGCCGAGTGCCAGACGGATTGAAAGATCGCGCGTTCGTTGCGTCACTGTTGCAGACATCGCGCCGTACACGCCGACAAGCGCAAGCAGCAGCGTGATCACCGCGAACATGCCAAGCAGACTCGCGCCGAATCGCGGCTCCGCCAGCGGCGCTTTCAGCAGCTGCTGCATCGTCCCGCCCTTCACCACCATCAGCTCTGGATCGACCGCCAACAGAAGCGCGCGCACGCGTGCGACGATCTGGTCGTCGTCGACCCGCGTTCTGACGCCAAGTGTCATCGACACCGGCCCGGCAAATTGCCGCGTCGGGAGATACAGCGTTTGCTGCGCCTTCGTAAGATCGTGGTAGCGCGTTTCACCAACGACGCCGACAATCGTGTGCCACTCTTCTCCGAGCCTGATGCGTTGCCCGATCGGATCGACATCGGGCCATGCGCGTCGTGCGAGTTCGTCGCTCACGATTGCCGTCCGACGACCCTCGGCGGCGTCATCGCTGCCGAACTCGCGCCCACGCGTGACTTTCAGCCCGAGCGTGCCGAAGTAACCCGGGCCGACGACTTCGAAGTTGACCATCGGATTGCTCGCCCGACGCTCGACTGCCTCCGACTCACTGCTGTATGTCGTGATCCACCCGCCTTCGGCCGAGAATGGCGGTTTCGACATCGCCGTCGCGGCAATCACACCTGGCATATTGGCGACGCGTCGGATCATCTCCTCCTGCAACGCGACCGCTCGCGCATGGTCCGCGTTCAGGCGCGTCGGTGATATGGTCTCGAGCACGATCAACCGTTCGCCGTCGAAGCCCATGTCGGCGCGCTCCAGCGAACGGAGGCTGCGCACAAACAGTCCCGCACTCGTCACGACCAGCACCGCCAGCGCGACCTGCCCGATCACCAGTCCGCGGCGCAAGACCGCCACGCTGCGATTCGCGGCAGCATCGCCAACGCCCGCGCGCAACCATCGGCTGATGTCAGCGCGTGTCGAGAGCGCGGCCGGCAGCATGCCAGTCAGCAACGCCGTGAACATCGTGCCGCCAATGGCAAGCATCAGTACCCGCGCGTCAATGCCGATCATCTCGCGCTGCGGAATTCCAGCTGGTGCAAGCGCTCTCACAACACGCACAGCGCCGAAAGCCACGCCCACTGCGATTTCGCCGCCGGCCACTGCGAGCAGCGTCGATTCGGTCATCAACTGACGCATGAGTCGCGATCTCCCGGCTCCAAGTGCAGCGCGAATCGCGAGCTCCTGCGTGCGCACAGATCCACGCAGCAACTGCAGGTTTGCCACGTTGATGCATGCGATCAACAGCAATAGCACCGCCGCGACCGCGGCAACGTCGAGAATTGGTCGCACATCGCCGACGATTCGGTCACGCAGCGTTGTGACGACGGGCTGCATGTCGCGCAGCGAAAGCGCAGGCTCAGTGCTGCCGGCACGAAGTACGCGCGCAATATCGGCCGAGCCGCGCTCCACTGACTCGCCAGCGCGAAGCCGTCCGACGAGATCGAAGACCATGGCCGCCGATCCCTCCGACGCGACGTTCAGGGTCTCAGGGAACGATGGCAACACCGGCAACCATGCCTGCACACCGCGCGGAAATTCGAGGCCCTGCGGCATCACGCCAACGATGGTGAAGCGCTTGCCATTCCGGCTGAACGCGTGACCGATCACCGACGACGACGCGCCGAACTGCTGCCTCCAGAACGCGTCGCTGATCACCATCACGTTCTCGGCACCGGCTGCATCGTCGCTGCCGCTGATAATGCGACCCAGCTCCGCGTTCACACCCAGGAGCTGGAAGAACTCGCCCGTCACCCAGGTTGCACGCAGCGTCACTGGCTG
>JANMWU010000532.1:0-5085 GCA_031380785.1 Gemmatimonadaceae bacterium | reverse complement strand
CCGGAGCGGCGTAAGCTCGAGATGCGTGTGCACATTCACGAGCCCTGGCATCAGTGCTGCATCCCCAAGGTCCACCACGCGGCCGCTCGGCGCCCCGCTGGCCGCACCGACGTAGCTGATACGATCGCCATCGACCGCCACCGCACCGTTCGCAATCGGGCTCTGCACCATCGGCAGCACCCAGCTCGCGCGGTACACCGTCACTTCAGCCACGCCGCGTTCCGTGCACAATCGGATCGTAAAGCGCCTCATCAGGCACGCCGAGTGAGCGCGTCAGAGCCAACGGCCACTCGAGGTTCCCGATCTGATCACGCTGATGTCCGTCGGAGCCGAGCGAGAGCCGCACGTCATGCGACACGGCGCGTTGGACGAGGCGCTGATGCGCGCGATAGCGGTTCGATACTTCAAACGCGATACCGTTTCGTTTCAAGGCGAGCACCAGCCGCTCCTCGTCGGCCTCGTCCCACAGATCGTCGGGCGGCAGATCACGCAACGGGTATGGCAGCAGCGTGGGATGAGCAAAGATATCGATCGGCATCACATCGGCGAGAGCCTCCACCGCATCGATGTGAAATGCCATGTACGCCGACGGTCCGAGTCCGGCCGGCATCGTTTTCTGGAACATGCGCACCAGCAATCCGTCAGCGACGGTCACGGCGTGCAACGAGCCGATGCGATGCGTGAGACGATCCAATTGCTCGTCCGACAACTCGCGCCAGAGCGAATCATGCGAACAGAACTCGGCGCTGCGATACGGCAGGTGGGCGATGAGCGCTTCGTAGGCATCGACGGCGGCTGGCGACTTGAGCGAGTAGCTCACATCGCGGCTGGCATGATCACTGACGCTGCCCCGCACTCCGCGCGCCGCCGCGGCGGCGACGACATCGTCGGGACTGAGCACGCCATCGGAACAGGTACTGTGCGCGTGGCAGTCGAGCGGAATCCAGTGGCTCACGGAATCTTGAACGGATTCGCCGTGTCGCTTGTCACTCGTTTCGGCCTCACGCCTGGTTCGCCGTTACTCGGCAGAACGAACGCGCTGTCAGTCGGAGGGCCCATCAATGTGCCGTCGCACTCGTGCGTCGGCTCAGTGCCAGCGACGAAGTAATCGATGTAGACGCGATCACCAGGGCAGAGCGGTCCGGCGCGATATCCGGTGAGGCGATCGACCGGCACCGCAAGCAGACCACCGGGTCCCGGAAATTCGCCCGAGACAGCGCGTCGACGATAGACCTCGTTCATGAATGCCGTCCACGCCGGCGCGGCCAGTTCACCACCCTGTGCGTTGCGCATGATGGTGCGCGGACGATCAAGTCCCATCCACACGCCGGCAACGAGATCCGGTGTGAAGCCAATGAACCAGACGTCGGCACCGTCATTGGTGGTGCCGGTTTTTCCGCCTGCGGGAACTTTGAGACTGGCGACGGCGCGCGCTGCGGTGCCGCGTCGCACGACGTCGCGCAGCATGTCGGTCATCAGCCACGCTTCACCGGTTGAGAGCACGGCGGTGCGCTGCGGCGCTGGCTCCCACAACACTTCGCCCTTTGAATTTTCGACGCGAATGATGCCGGTTGGCTTCGAGCGAATTCCGCCGGACGCGAATGTGGTGTAGGCTGCGATCATTTCGAGCGGATACACGTCCGCGGCGCCGATGTGCAGGCTGGGATACGGCGGCATGGCAGTGGTGAGACCGAATCGCTTGGCCATCGCCGCGACACTCTCTTCGCCGAGCGACATGCCGAGCCGCACCGTGGCCTGATTGCGCGACAGATACAATGCGCGGCGGAGCGGGATGTAGCCCATGCTCTTGCCGTCGAAGTTCTGCGGCGACCATGTACCACCGCCCGATTGCGGCACGCTCAGAGGGCTGTCGTCGAGCGCTTCGGCGGTGGTGTGGCCGTTCTGGATCGCATCAGCGTAGACGAACGGCTTGAAGGTCGAACCCGGCTGCCGCAGCGCCTGCGTCGCGCGATTGAATTTGGAATCGGCGTAGTCGCGCCCGCCGATCATGGCGCGCACGGCACCGGTCTTCGGATCCATTGCGACGAAGGCGCCCTGCAGGTAGGGCGTCACGCCGCTGGTGTTGCGATCGTCGTCCGCCGCGCGTGCGAAGTACTGCTCGAAGGTGACGTACTTGTACGGACCGAGCTTTCCGCCTTCGATCGCGCGCAGCTGCTGATCCATCGCGCGTTCGGCGGCCAGCTGCATATCGATGTCAAGCGTGGTGAAGACTTTCAGGCCCTGTTCGTAGAGCTGCCGGCCGAACTGTTCATCGAGTTGCTTGCGCACCCACTCCACGAAGTACGGCGCCACGTCGCCCGTCTCGGTGCGCTGCGCAAGCTGCAGCGGGTACGCCTTTGCCAACGATGCATCGGCGTCGTTGATCACGTGCTCGCTGCGGAGCAGTTCCAGCACCGTGTTGCGACGCTGCACCGCGCGATCGGGTTCGCGACGCGGGTTGTAGCGCTCGGGTGCCTTGGGCAACGCCGCCAGCAGCGCCGCTTCGGACAGGTTCAGCTCGCGCACATTCTTGCCGAAGTACCGCTGCGCCGCCGACTCGACGCCGTACGCGCCGTTGCCGAGATAGATCTGGTTGAGATACAGCTCGAGAATTTTCTGCTTCGAGTATTTGCGTTCGATGGCCAGCGCCACCTTCGCCTCGCGCAATTTGCGCACGACCGACTTAGCGCGTTCGAGGCGCTCAGGGAAAATGTTGCGCGCGAGTTGCATGGTGATGGTGGAGAACCCCTGCGCAAACCCGCCGCGCACAAGGTTCACCGCCACTGAACCAATGACGCGAATGAAGTCGATGCCGTGATGGCTGTAAAAGCGCTTGTCTTCCGTGAAGACGAATGCGTTCTGCACCAGCGGCGGAATGTCCTGCAGCCGCGCGACGGTGCGGCGCTCGAGACCGAGTTCCGCCAGGAAACGCCCGTCGACGGCGTAGAGCTTTGACGTCTGACGTGGCTGGTACAGCACCAGCACATCGACGCTCGGACACTGGCCGCCGGCGCAGACGAGCGTCCATCCGGCGGTGAACGCGCCGAGCCCCAGCGACGCACCGAGGGTTCCGAGCAGAAGCAGCGCCCGGACGTAGCGATTCCTGAGGAAGTCTGTCGCTGCCATTCCGGAAGCTAGCGATCAGCGTGAAGGGCAGCCAAGGCGATGGTGCCGCTAAGTTTGCGGCCATGACAGGAACCGCCTTTCTCGACGAACTCGCCTGGCGCGGGTTGCTCTTCCAGCACACCGATGGAGCGGTCGCCGCATTCGCGCGCGGCACCGTGACGGGATACATCGGATTCGATCCGACCGCTTCGAGTCTGCACGCGGGAAACCTGGTGCAGATCATGGCTCTGGTTCACCTGCAGCGCGCGGGACACCGCCCAGTCGCGCTGGTTGGCGGCGGCACCGGCATGATCGGCGATCCGAGCGGCAAGAGCAGTGAGCGACAGCTGCTCACGCCGGATCTCGTCGATGAGAACATCGCCGGCATCAGTACCCAGCTCGCGCGCGTGCTGGACTTTGATGGTCCGCGCGGTGCGCTGATGCGGAACAACGCCGACTGGTTGCGACCGCTGGACCTGATCGGCTTTCTGCGCGACGTCGGCAAGCACTTCACGGTGAACTACATGCTGCAGAAGGACTCGGTCGATTCGCGGATCGGCAGTGAGTCGGGCATCAGCTATACCGAGTTCTCGTACATGCTGCTGCAGGCGTACGACTTTGCTGAGCTGTACCGCCGCGACGGCGTTACGCTGCAACTGGGCGGCAGCGATCAATGGGGTAACATCACTGCCGGCACAACGCTGATCCGCAAGATGCACAACGGTGAGGCGCACGCGGTCACGTTACCGCTGCTCACGAATTCGGCCGGGGCGAAGTTCGGCAAGAGTGAATCAGGCGCCGTCTGGCTCGACGCCAATCGCACGTCGCCGTATCAGTTCTACCAGTTCTGGATCGGCTCCGATGACAACTCAGTGGGTCGCTACCTGCGCACGTTCACGCTACTGAACCGCGAACAGATCGAAGCACTCGACGCTGCGACGATTGCGGCGCCGGAAAAGCGCGAAGCGCAGCAACTGCTGGCGCGCGCGGTGACGACCATGATCCACGGCACCGATGCCGCGCAGACGGCGGCCGAGGTATCGACGCTGCTGTTCGCTAAAGGTGATCCTCGCACATTGTCAGCCAGTGCGCTTGAGGCGCTGGCGCATGAAGTTCCTGGTGCGGCGGTTGAAGCTGCCAAATCCTTCGACACGTTGTCGCTGTTCGTGTCAGCGGGACTGACGGCCAGCAAGAGCGAAGCGCGGCGACTGATGCAACAGGGCGGGCTGTCGCTGAACGGCGAAAAGCTGTCGGCCGACGACGCAAGCATCGCTGCGGACCGTCTGCTGCGCGGAAGATTCCTGTTGCTGCGCAAAGGCGCGCGCGACTACGCGTTGATCGACACGCGCGGTGCTGGCTAGCCTGCGACACGCGCTGCTGATGCCCGCAGTCTGCACGCGCTAGAGCAGCAGGCCCAGTACGCGCTCCCACTGCGCCGCCGTCGTATACCAGTGCGGTGAGAGACGTATGCAGCGCTCGCGCACCGAATGGAAAACGTTGTTCGCCTTCAGCCGTACGGATTTTGCATCGAGGTCCGGCGGCTGAACGGCGAAGACACCAGCGCGATGCACGCGATCGCGCGGCGTCACCAGCCTGATCTCCGGATGCGCATCACAGAACGCCACCAGGGTATCACCCAGCGTCGCCAGATGCTCGGCGATTGCCGGAATACCAAGTTCGTGGAAGACAGCCAGGCTTGCGTTCATGCCCGCGAAGGCCGGAAACGGCAGCGTGATCACCTCGAACCTTCGCGCGTCATCGAACCACACCGGATCGTACGACAGCATGTTGAAGAGGTCGTCCGATCCGCGCGTTGACATCCAGCCCACCGTCGGCGGTTCGAGCTTCGGGATAAGCTCTTTTCGTACGTAAGTGAATCCGCTGCCCCATGGTGATTGCAACCACTTCTGCGCGCCCGCGGCAAGGATGTCGATCGGCGTCTTCGAGACATCAAGTGGCAGCGCGCCCAGACCCTGAATG
>JANMWU010000490.1:0-30856 GCA_031380785.1 Gemmatimonadaceae bacterium | reverse complement strand
GCCGAACCAGAGGTCAGCATGAACGGGTACAACTTCACCGAGCGCGTACGGAAGGTGCTCGCCATGGCACGCGAAGAAGCGGCGCGCCTGCACCACGAGTACGTCGGCACCGAGCACATTCTTCTCGGCTTGATTCGCGAGGGCGAAGGGGTCGCCGCCGCCGTGCTGCAGAGCCTCAACGTCGACCTCGACGAAATTCAGCAGAAGATCGAGGACACGGTGAAGAAGGGGAAGGCGGCGCAAGCCACCGGCCCGGACCTGCCGTACACCTCACGTGCCAAGAAAGTGCTCGAGCTCGCGATGAGCGAAGCGCGCGAGTTGAACCACAGCTATGTCGGCACCGAGCATCTGCTGCTCGGCCTGCTCCGTGAGGAGAAGGGCATTGCCGCGCAGGTCCTTACCGACAGCGGCGTGAATCTGGACGCCGCACGTGCCGAGACGTTGCGGCTGTTGGGGACCGAGATGCCACAGACTGGAACGCCGACGGCGCAGGCCGGCTCGGGTGCCACACCGGGCGGCGCTGCCAGCAGTGGCGGGGCAAAGGCGGAGAAGAAGTCCAAAACTCCGGCGCTTGACCACTTCTGCCGCGACCTGACCGCACTCGCCGCCGAAGGTGCGCTCGATCCGACCATCGGCCGCGCCAAGGAAATCGAGCGTGTGATGGAAGTCCTGTCACGTCGCAAGAAGAACAACCCGGTGCTCATTGGTGAGCCGGGTGTGGGCAAGACCGCGATCGTGGAAGGTCTCGCGCAGCTCATCTCCGGCGGCAATTGCCCGGACAATCTGCGTGACAACCGCGTGCTGTCGCTGGATATGGCGGCGGTGATCGCCGGTACGAAGTATCGCGGCCAGTTCGAGGAGCGCCTGAAGGCGGTGATGAACGAAATCGCTCAGAACAAGAACGTGATCCTGTTCATCGACGAGTTGCATACGCTGGTGGGTGCCGGCGCGGCCGAAGGTGCGATCGATGCCAGTAACATGCTGAAGCCGGCGCTGGCGCGCGGCGAACTGCAGTGCGTCGGTGCGTCCACGCTCAACGAGTATCGCAAGTACATCGAGAAGGATGGCGCGCTCGAGCGTCGCTTCCAGACAGTGATTGTGGATCCGCCGACGGTGGATGAGACGGTCGAAATACTGAAGGGTCTGCGCAAGAAGTACGAAGATCACCACCGCGTGACGATTCCGGACACGACGCTGTTTGCGGCCGCGAAGTTGTCGGAGCGATACATCACCGATCGCTTCCTGCCGGACAAGGCAATCGACGTCATTGATGAAGCGGGCGCACGCGCACGTCTGGCAGCACAGGTGCCGCCGGCGGACGTCGCCGACCTGCGCGGGCAGCTCGATCAGGTGAACGTGGACAAGGAAGGCGCGGTCCGCGATCAGAATTTCGAGAAGGCCGCGTCATTGCGCGATCGCGAGCGCGAACTGCAGTCGGAGATCCGTCAGCGTCAGGAAGAGTGGGAACAGCGTCGCCAGTCGTTCCGGCCGGTGCTCGGTGAGGAGGAGATTTCCTTTATCGTGAGCCGCTGGACCGGCATTCCCGTCACGCGGCTGCAGGAAGCGGAAACCGCGCGCCTGTTGCGCATGGAAGAGGAGATGCACGCGCAGGTGGTGGGTCAGGAAGAAGCGATCAAGTCGCTGGCCCGTTCGATCCGTCGCAGTCGCGCTGGGCTCAAGGATCCCAATCGTCCGATCGGCAGCTTCATCTTCTGCGGACCGACTGGTGTTGGCAAGACGGAAGTTGCGCGGCAGCTGGCGAAGTTTCTGTTCGCCGATTCGTCGGCGCTGATCCGCGTCGACATGAGCGAGTACATGGAGAAGTTCTCCGTCTCGCGTCTCATCGGCGCACCGCCGGGCTACGTGGGCTACGAGGACAGCGGCACGCTGACCAAGGCGATCCGTCGCAAGCCGTACAGTGTGATCCTGCTCGACGAAATCGAGAAGGCGCATCCGGATGTGTTCAACATCCTGCTGCAGGTGCTGGATGAAGGCCACCTGACCGACAACTACGGTCGCGTGATTGACTTCAAGAACACGGTGGTCATCATGACCAGCAACGTGGGCGCGAAGGAAATCACCAAGGGGAGGTCGCTTGGCTTCGGCACCATGGACGCGCGCAACAGCTTCGAGCGGATTTCGGAGAAGGTGAAGGAAGAGTTGCAACACACCTTCAATCCTGAGTTCCTGAACCGTCTCGACGATGTGATCGTGTTCCACCAGTTGAGCCGTGAGCACATCGCGAAGATCGTGAGCGTGATGCTGCGCGAGGTGCAGAAGCGTCTGTCGGACGAAGAGCTGACGTTGAAGCTCTCCGATGCCGGCAGCGATTTCCTGGCCAGGAACGGGTTTGACGAGATGTACGGCGCGCGGCCGCTGAAGCGGGCGATCCAGCGCTTCATCGAGGATCCGCTTTCGGAGAAGATTCTTCTCGGCGAATTCTCGAAGGGAGACGAGATCGACGTGGACGTGGCGGAAGACGGGACGAAGTTGCAGTTCAGGGTCTCTGCGAGCGCGACGCCGACCGCCTGACGGCCGATGTCCACCTCCGGAACTGCGGTTCCGTGAAACAGCCGACCGGGTCGCGGGTAGACCCGGTCGGCTGACCCGTTACATTTTCCTTGCTTATGCCCGATTTCCGTCACTCCGCAGCCGCCATCGTGGCCGCTGCGCTCTGCCTGCCCTTCTCGAGCGCTATGGCGCAGCAGGAGGGGCCCGGAGCGTGCGCCCTGCCCGACTCCATCGTGGTGGAGGGCAACCTGCGGGTGACGAGCACGCAGATCCTGTCCGACGCGGAGATGGCGACCGGCATCGCGCTCAACTTCAAGAGCGTTCAGCGCGCCATCAAGGCGGTGTACCAGACCGGGAATTTCAGCGACGTGCAGGTTGGCTGCCGAGTGCACGACGGGCCCCCGATTCTGGCGTCGATTGTGATCAAGGTTATCGAGCGGCCGCTTCTCGGTGACGTCGACGTCGTTGGCGGGGATCGGATCTCGACGCGGACGCTCAAGGACAAAGTCGACCTGCTGATCGGGCGACCGGTGGATGCAGCGCTGGTCGCGAAGACCAAGCAGCGCATCGATTCGATTTATGAAGCGGCCGGGTTCTACCTCGCGCGCGTCACGGTAGACACGACCATGCTGGCTGACCAGCACGCGAAGGTGACGTTCCGCGTGAGTGAAGGCCGGCGATTGGCGGTGAGTGGAATTCGCGTCAACGGACTGCACACGCTGGCACCGGCCGACATCGTCGCCACGATGAAGACCAAGCCGGAAGGTTTTCTGTGGTTCCGGAAAGGCGAGTTCGACGAAGACAATTTCGCCGGCGACCTGACCGAGCGCATTCCTGAATTCCTTGGCAAGCAGGGATTCATCGACGGCGTCGTCGAGCACGACACACTCGTTGTCGATCGTGAGCGCGGCAAAGGCCTGATCGACCTGCAGGTGCGTGAAGGGCCACGCTACGCGCTCGGCACGTTCGAGGCGCTGGGAAACCGCCGCTTCTCGACGGAAGAGATTCAGCGGCTATACCCCTTCCAGCCGCAGTCGCTGTCGCTGACGGAGCGCGCCAAAGCGCTTCTTCGCCGCAAAGGACCATCGCTGCCGCCGAATACCTTCGACCAGGGACGCTGGTCCGAAGGTACGCAGAAGATGCAGACCGCCTACAGCAACGAAGGCTACATCTACGCCCGCGTGCGGCCTGTCGTCGATCGCGATTCGACCAACGGCAAGCACGTCGCGAACTTGCGCTGGGAGATCGAAGAGGGACAGCCGGCGATCGTGAATCGCGTCGAAATTCTCGGCAACGATCACACTGTCGAAAGCTGCATTCGCAATGCGCTGCTGATCGTGCCCGGCGACGTGTTCAATCAGGACCGCCTGGTGCGTTCCTATCAGAACATCGCGAACCTCGGATTCTTCGAGACGCCGGTTCCGAATCCGGATACACGGCCGGACTCGAGCGGCGACGTGGATATCATCTTCCGCGTCAAGGAAAAGCAGACCGGCAACGTGAACTTCGGCGCGTCGGCCGGACAGGGCCTGGGCATCGGCGGTTTCATCGGCCTGCAGCAGCCCAATCTGTTCGGGCGCTGCAAGTCGGGAACGGTGAACTGGAACTTTGGCCGGTATCAAAACAACTTCCAGCTTTCGTATTCCGACCCGCAAATCCATCTGTCGCAGGTGTCGGGAACGATCAGCGCGTACCGCACTCAGAACCGCTATCAGAGCGTCGGCAATTTCTCGAATTTCAACGGCGGCTACGGCCAGCCGATTCAGACGGGCATGAGCTTGCAGCTGGGCTTCCCGGTTCCACATTCGCCGTACACGCGACTGTTCCTGACGTATGGCCTGGAGAGCGTGCGCTATGGCAGCTCTGGCTTCCTGGGTGCGCTGGCGTCGCAATACACCGGGGCCAACATCCGCAGCTACGTCGGCGCGACGGTCGGCTACGACACGCGTGTGGATCTGCCGTTTGCATCAGCCGGCGCGCAGCGAACCTTCACCGCCCAGTTCAACGGACTCGGTGGCACGTCGCGCTTCCAGCGCTATTCACTCGACCTGAAGAACTATGCGACGCTGGCTACGATCGGCGGCAACAAGCCAGGCTCACAGCCGATCAAGCTGGTGGCCGGTCTGACCGTGCGATCGGGTGCCGTGCTTGGGAACGCCGGCGCATTCCGCTATACGCAGCAGTTCAACATGGGCGGTGTGCAGTACGGCGAACCACTGCGCGGCTACCCCGAGTTCTCGATCACACCTGACGGTTATCTGCCGGACGCAACGACCAGTTCTGCGGCGTATACGAATCCCGGTGCGGCGTTCTTCTCGAGCACTGCCGAAGTCGGCATCCGTTTCAACTCGATGTTCTATGTGAACGGCTTCTTTGACGCGGGCAACGTGTATCGCCGCGTACAGCAGTTCGACCCGACCCGGCTGTTCCGCGGCTCCGGCATCGGTTTATCCACCGTGACGCCGCTTGGGCCGCTTGGCCTGGACTGGGCGTACGGCATGGATCGCGTGGATTCATTCGGCCGCCCGGCGCCCGCCTGGCAGCTGCATTTCCGCCTCGGCGGCCAATCGTTCTGATCATTTTTTCTTGTGGAGTATGCGATGCGTGTCGTAAGTCGGATGTTGGTGGGTGGGGCAATGCTGGCCGCAGTGACCGGCGCGCTGAGCGCCCAGGGCGCTGCGCCGGCGACGCCGGCATCGCCGCCGTCGGTGCTCAAGGTTGGGTATCTGAATTCGGGACAGGTGCTCGAGGGCGCACCAGGTCGTGCTGAGGCGTTGGCGCAGTTCGAGAAGGAGTCGCAGCCTGTGCGCACGCAGTTGCAGCGCATGAGCGACTCCCTGCAGGCGTACATCGGCGAGTATCAAAAGGCCGCGCCGCAGCTCACGCCGGCGCAGCGCTCGCAGCGCGAGGCTGCGATTGGTGCAAAGCAGCAGGAGTATCAGACGCGCGCTCAGGAAATGCAGCAGGCCGTTCAGGCGCGTCAGGAAGTGCTGATGGCGCCGATCATGGAGCAGGTGAATAAGGTGATTCAGGATGTGCGTGCGGAAGATGGTTACTCGTTCATCTTTGATTCCGGTGCACAGGTTCCGTTCATCGTCTCGGCTGACAAGAATCTCGACATCACGTCGCGGATCATCGATCGACTGAAGGCACTCGGACCGCCGAAGCTGCCGGCACCCGCGACGGTTTCGCCAACGGCTGCCGGTCCCGTGAAGCCGCCAGCCACCGGTCCGATTGTGGCGCCTGCGGGCGTGACCCGGAAGCCGTAATTCGGTGACTGCGGCCGCACCGAGCGCGGGAACCTCGGCTGCGCTCACCGCAGCCATCCTCGCTGCGGCCGTCGGTGGGACAGTGGAAGGTGAAGCGGGTGTGACAGTGACGCGCGTTGCCGCACTCGACGCGGCGGACGACGCGTCATTGTCGTTTTTCAGCTCATCCCGATACGCGGCTGACGCAGCGCGCACACGCGCCGCGATTGTGCTCGTCACGCCGTTGCTGGCCGAACAGGTTGCGCACGTGCGGGCACGAATCGTCGTCGGCTTGCCGCAGGAAGCGATGCTGCAGGCGATCCGGCTGCTGCACGTGCCGTCTCAATTCACGCCGGGAGTTCATGCTACGGCATCGCTTGGCGACGACGTCACGCTCGGCGACGGTGTCGCGATCGGAGCACGGTGCGCGATCGGCAATGGCGTCGCGATCGGCGCGCGCACGCGATTGCACGCCGGCGTCACAATTGGCGACAACGTGACGATCGGCGAAGACTGCATTCTGCATTCGGGCGTTGTTGCGTACGCCGAAACACAGATCGGTGATCGCGTGCAGCTGCAGGCCGGTGCGGTGCTCGGCAGTGATGGCTTCGGCTACGTATTTCAGGATGGCGCGCATCAGAAAGTGCCGCACGTCGGTCGCTGCGTGCTGGAATCCGACGTCGAGATCGGTGCCAACACGACGATCGATCGCGGCAGCGTCGGCGATACGGTTATCGGTGCCGGCACCAAGATCGACAATCTGGTGCAGATCGGTCACAACGTGCGCATGGGCAAGCTCTGTATGGTGATGGCACAGGTCGGGATTTCCGGTTCGACGCGCATCGGTGACGGTGTGATCATTGCTGGTCAGGCCGGCCTCGCGGGTCACATCTCGATTGGAGCGGGTGCACGCATTGCAGGGCAGGCTGGCGTGTTCGGTGACGTACCGGCCAGTGAGACGTGGAGTGGATATCCGGCGCGACCACATCGCGAATCGCTGCGAGTGCTGGCTGCAGCACAGCGACTGCCAGCACTCCTCAAGACCCTGTTACCAACGCGCGGTCGGTCGTGAGCAGCCTGCGCCGGCAGACAATCGCGCGCAGTGCGTCAGTAAGCGGCGTCGGGTTGCATCTTGGTCAGCAGGTGACGCTCCGGTTTGAACCGGCGCCTCCGCAGTCGGGTGTGGTCTTCGTGCGCGGCGACCGGGATGGCGCAGAGCCAGTTCGCGCGCTGGCCGCAATCGCCGAGCTGGCGGAGCGACGGACGCAACTTGGTGTGGGTGACAGCGCGTTCCACACGGTGGAGCATGTGCTGGCGGCCGTCGGCGCGCTTCAGATCGACGATCTGCGGGTGGTGATGGATGCGGCCGAACCGCCGATCGTTGACGGCAGTGCACGCGCATTCGTGGACGCGCTGCTCGGTGCCGGTGTGGTGCAGCACGGCGGGCCGGCGCGCTATCTGTCGGTTGCAGCTCCGATTCGCGTGGTGGATGGCGAATCCGTGTACGAAGCATCGCCCTGCCCGCGCCTGCAACTCGATGTCTCGATCGCGTTTCCGCATCCGCTTATCGGCGAGCAAGCGATCAAGCTGGCGTTGACCGCGGAGTCCTTCACCAGTGAGCTCGCCGGCGCGCGCACCTTCGGTTTTGTGGACGAGGTGGAAGCGTTGCGCGCAGCAGGGTTGATTCAGGGCGCGAGCACGGAGAACGCGGTAGTGCTGGATGCTGACGGCTTGTATCAGAGCACGCTGCGGTGGCCGGACGAGTTTGTGCGCCACAAGGCGCTGGATTGTGTGGGAGACCTGGCGCTGGCAGGAGCCCGTGTTCGCGGGCATATCCGCGCGTTCCGACCGAGCCACAAGGGCACGGTCCTGTTCGTCCGCGAGCTGCTCCGGACAGCGAAGGAGGAGACGTCGGTGCTTGGTATTGAAGAGATCATGAAGATCCTGCCGCATCGCTACCCGTTTCTGCTTGTGGATCGCATCCTCGAGCTGGAAGAAGGGAAGCGCGTGGTGGGGATCAAAAACGTCACCATCAACGAGCCGTTCTTTCAGGGGCACTTTCCCGGGCATCCGATCATGCCCGGAGTGCTGATCGTGGAAGCGATGGCGCAGGTCGGCGGCGTGCTGATGCTAGCCAGCGTTGCGGAGCCGAATTCCAAGGTCGTCTACTTCACGAGTCTCGACAATGTGAAGTTCCGAAAGCCGGTGAAACCGGGAGACCAGCTGCGGTTTGAGCTGGACGTGGTGCAGACCCGTGGGTCGCTCTGCAAAGTGCGCGGCGTAGCGCGAGTTGGGAGTGACGTCGTGTGCGAGGCCGACATGGCGGCCATGGTGCGTCCGCGATGACGGCGCCTGCCATCACCGGAATTCATCCGACGGCGATTCTGGCGCCGAGCGCGGTGCTCGGTGAGCGCGTGGAAGTGGGACCGTATGCGTACATCGGTGACAACTGCGTTGTCGGTGATGGTTGCGTGATCGCGATGCGCGCAACGCTCGAGCGCAATGTGACGCTCGCGGCCGGCGTGAAAATCGGCATCGGCTCGGTGATCGGCGGTGATCCGCAGGACCTGAAGTACAAGGGCGAGCCGACGACGGTTGAAATCGGCGAGAACTCCGTCGTGCGGGAGTACGCGACCATCAATCGCGGAACGACGCATTCGATGAAGACGACCGTTGGAAGCGGATCATTCCTGATGTCGTACGTGCACCTGGCACACGACTGTCAGATCGGCAACGGCGTGATCATCGGCAACGGGACCCAGCTCGCCGGACATGTCAGCATCGATGATCGGGCGATCGTGTCGGGACTGGTGGCAGTGCATCAGTTCGCGCGCATCGGTCGGCACTCGTTCGTTGGTGGCTGCTCGCGCGTGGCGAAGGATGTGCCACCGTATCTCAAGGCGGTTGGCAACCCGGTCAAGCTGTACGGTTTGAACTCGGTCGGATTGCAGCGCAGCGGATTCGACGAAGCGATCGTGCGCGAACTGAAGCGCGCCTACCGGCTCGTATTCCGCTCGGAGTTGAACGTGTCGCAGGCGCTCACTCGCGCGCGCGCAGAGCTGCAACAGCTCCCCGAAGTGATGGGATTCCTCACCTTCATCGAGGAGAGCGAGCGAGGGATCGGGTTCTGAGCATTCGCATCGGAGTGGCAGGTGCCGGCGGGCTTGGATTTCACCACATTCGCATCCTGCGCGACATGCCTGGCATCACATTCGCCGGCTTCCACGACACGAATGCCGGGCGCGCAGCGTCAGTCGCCGCCGAGCTTGGCGTTCCCGCCTTAGCGTCGCTCGACGCACTCATCGCCGCCAGCGATGCCGTGAATTGTGTCGTACCAACGCTGTCGCATCACGAAGTAGGAATGAAGATCCTCAGCGCCGGCAAGCATCTGTTCGTGGAGAAGCCGATCGCGGTCACGCTCGATGAGGCCGACGAGCTGGTGATTACCGCGGCAGAAGCGGGACTGGTACTGCAGGTGGGTCATGTCGAGCGATTCAATCGTGCCGTGCGCGCGGCATGGCCGTATCTGGCCGATCCGTTGTTCGTGCAGAGTGATCGGCTGGCATCGTATACACCGCGCGGTGCCGATGTGGCGGTGGTGCTGGATCTGATGATTCACGATATCGATCTGGTGGCGACGATTGTCGGCAGTCCGGTGGTCGAGGTGAGTGCCGTGGGTGTGCCGGTGCTGACCGATACGCTCGACATCGCGAATGCGCGGCTCGAATTCGCCAGCGGTGCTGTTGCGACGATCACCGCCAGCCGGGTTTCGCGGGACAAGACACGCAAGCTCCGCATCTTTCAGCGCAGCGGCTACGTGTCGCTCGACCTTGGCAGCGGCGTCGGGATGTTCTTTCGCATGCGGTCCGATGTCGATCCGCGCGACCTGGTTTCGCAGGCGACGTCGCTCGAACAGTTCGTGGAGCCGGTTCCGTTGTTCGCGCCCGAGGGCGAGCCGCTGCGGCTCGAGATGGACAGTTTCGCAGCGGCGATTCGTGGTGAGCAACCGGTGGTCGTGAGCGGTACTGCCGGTCGCGAGGCGCTCTCCACGGCACTGCGCATCGTGACCGACATCGACCGGCATTCAGCGCGACTGCGCGGTGGTGCGTTGAGGCCGGCGTGAGTGCGACGGAAGTGATGATCGTCGCCGGCGAACCGTCGGGCGACATGCACGCGGCGGCGATGGTGCAGGCGCTGCGTGCGCGCCGCCAGGATCTGCACCTGGTTGGTGTTGGCGGTGGACGGCTGGCGGCAGAAGGTGTTGAGTTGCTGGAGCGCGCAGAGCGCATTGCAGTGGTCGGCTTTGTCGAAGTGATACGGCATCTGCCTGTCCTGCGACGCCTGATGCGGGCCTTGCGCGCGCGCATGGACACGGGCCGCGTCAGGCTCGTCGTGCTGATCGACTATCCCGGATTCAACATGCGCGTCGCACGGGAAGCAAAGCGGCGTGGAATCCCGGTGCTGTATTACATCACGCCGCAGGTCTGGGCGTGGCACAAAAGCCGGGTGAAGGCGCTGCGCGAGACGGTGCGCAAGGCAGCGGTGATTCTGCCATTCGAGGAAAAACTGCTGCGCGACGCCGGCATCGACGCCACGTTCGTTGGTTCACCGCTGATCGACGCCACGCAGGACCTTCCGACGCGCGCGGCAGCCTGCGCGACACTCGGTCTCGATCAGTCGCGACCGCTGCTGGCGCTTTTCCCAGGCAGCCGCGCCGGTGAAATCGGACGGCATCTGCGCGACTTTGTGGCAACTGCGCGACTCATTGTCTCGCAGCGGACGGACGTGCAGGTCATCGTGAGCGCGCCGCCGACAGTTACGATCGATGCGTCAATCTGCCCGTATCCTGTGGTGCGCGACGCGTCGCACACAGTGTTTCGCGCCGCGACGGCCGCCATGTGCAAGAGCGGCACAACCACGCTGGAGTCGGCGATCTGCGGCTGCCCGCTCGTCGTCGCGTATCGCACCAGCGCCATGACGTACGCGATTGCGAAGCGACTGGTGACGTTGCCGAACATCGCGCTGGTGAACATCGTCGCCGACCGACGCGTGGCACCGGAATTCATACAGGATCAACTGCGCGCGGAGACTGTTGCCGCTGCGCTGTTGCCGCTGCTCGACGTTTCATCGCCGGAGCGCGCGACCATGCTCACGGCGCTGGCTGACGTGCGACGCCGGATGGGCGATCCTGGCGCAGCGGTCCGTGTCGCGGCGATGGTCGACGAGCTCGTGCCGTGACTGAATCCGCGGAGTCGCTGGATGCGCGATCACCGGCGGACCAGCGACGAGTGCGATGGTTGTCGCTGGCGGGGTTCTGGATCATCCGGATTCTCGGCGCGACGTGGCGTGTTCGACTGATCGATGCAGGTCCGATGGACCAGTTGCGCCATGACGGGCAGCCGGTGGCGTTGCTGCTGTGGCACGGCCACATACTTCCGATGCTGTTTGCGATGCGTTATCAGTCTATCGCGTGCCTGATCAGCACCCACAAGGACGGCGAATTGATTGCGCAGATTGCGCAACGGCTCGGCTGCAAGTTGGTGCGTGGCAGTTCATCGCGCGGCGCGGATCGCGCGCTGCTTGGTCTGGTGAGAACGTTGCGCGAAGGCTTCACAGTTGCGGTCACGCCCGACGGCCCGCGTGGACCGTATCGCACATTCGCACCGGGCGCGCTGGTGGCTGCGCATCGCGCCGGCGCGCCGGTGGTGGCGCTTGGCGTGCATGCCTCGCGCGCATGGCACCTCGCGAGCTGGGACCGATTCATGATCCCGAAACCATTCGCACGTCTCACGATCGTCTGCGACACGCCGACCATGGTGCCGGGCGACTCGGCCCGTGACGCAGCGGATGCGTCGCCAATGTTCATCGAGCGAATGGGGATGGTGGCTGCGCGTGCCGCTGGCTGATCTGGCCGAGTCGATCTGGTACGGCGACAGTGCGCCGTCGCGCGCCGCACGCCTCGCGCTCTCGCCGGCGAGCGCACTGTATGGTGCGGTGGTCGCGCAGCTCAGCATGATGGCGGTGCTGGGTCGGCCCGCCGCTGGCCCTATCCCAGCCTTGTCGGTCGGAAACCTGACGGTCGGCGGAACCGGCAAGACGCCAGTCAGCGCCTGGTTTGCACGGCGCATGCGCGAGCAGGGCGCCTCGCCCGCAATAGTGCTGCGCGGATACGGCGATGACGAAGTGCTTGTGCACCGGCTGCTGAATCCCGATGTCCCGGTTTTCGTCGGGGCCGATCGGGTGAAACAGGTGCGATTCGCGGCCGACGCCGGATCGGATGTGGCGATCCTTGACGACGCCTTCCAGCATCGACGCGCTCACCGTTTGGCTGATGTAGTTCTGATCAGCGCGGATCGCTGGACCGGCAGGGTACGCCTTCTGCCGGCCGGGCCATTTCGTGAGCCGATGAAAGCATTGCGACGCGCATCGCTGGTGATGCTGACCGTGAAGGCCGCCACTGAGGATCGGGTCGGCGACGCCGAGCACGCAATTCGCGCTGTGACAGACTCTGCTGTGGTGACGGTCGATCTGACACCGGCGTCATTCGTCGCGGTCGGCGACTCGCATCGTCAGGAGTCGCTGATCGGTTGGCGCAGCAGGCGGGTACTGGCGGTGAGTGGCATCGGCGATCCTGCCTCGTTCAATGCGCAACTCGAACGGCTGGGGTTGCTTTTGACATCGTTGACCTTCGCCGATCATCACCGGTTTGACGGCGCGTCGGTGCAGCGAATCGTTGCAGCGGCGCGTGAGTGTGATGCAGTCGTGTGCACGTTGAAAGACGCAGTAAAACTCGGGTCCATCTGGCCGAGTTCGGCGGTACCCCTGTGGTATCTTTCCCAATCGGTAGTTCCGCGCGACGGCACTGAGGCCCTGGACGATGTCGTCCGGTTGGTGCTAGCGGCGCGACGGATCACCCCTTCATCCCACTGACCTTCCACGCTGACGAGTTGCACTATGGCGACCGAACTCCGGCTGCCGACCACCAATATCGTCCTTCCCGACAAGGACCGTTTCCTCGACGAGCACAATCCGTTCGAGGCCATGATGTCGCGGTTCGACCGCGCCGCAGAACTGCTGGATCTCGATCCCGGCATCTACAAGATCCTGCGCAACCCCGAAAAACAGCTCACGGTTTCGATCCCGGTCCACATGGACAACGGGGATGTGGAAGTGTTCACGGGATACCGCGTGCTGTACAACACGTCGCGCGGGCCGGCCAAAGGCGGTATTCGCTTCGACATGCAGGTCAATCTCGAAGAAGTGAAAGCGCTCGCCGCCTGGATGACGTGGAAATGCGCGGTGGTGAATCTTCCGTTCGGTGGCTCGAAGGGCGGCGTGATCTGCGATCCGTCAGTACTCAGCGTAGGTGAACTGGAGCGCCTCACTCGCCGCTACACCTCGAACATCATCTCGCTGCTCGGCCCCGATTCCGATGTGCCAGCGCCGGATGTGAACACGAATGAGCGCGTGATGGCGTGGGTGATGGACACCTACTCCATGCATATGCGCCATACGGCGTCAGCGGTGGTGACGGGCAAGCCGCTCGAACTCGGCGGATCTGCCGGCCGCAAGGAAGCCACGGGACGCGGATGCATGATCGTCACGCGCGAAGCGTTGCGTGAACTCGGCATGCCGGTGCGCGGCACCACGGTGGCGGTGCAGGGCTTCGGCAACGTCGGCTCCACGGCCGCAATGCTGCTCGAACGCGAAGGGTGCCGCATCACGGCGATCAGTGATCGCACCGGTGGCGTGCACAATCCACAAGGCATCGATGTCACGGCGGCGATCGAGTACGTCCGACGCAATCGCGATCTCGAAGGCTTCATGGGCGGCGATCCGATCTCGAACGATGAGCTGCTCACGCTTTCCGTCGATGTGCTGCTGCCTGCGGCCATGGAAAACGTGATCACATCAAGGAATGCACCGCGATTGCAGGCGAAGATCATCTGTGAAGGCGCCAACGGACCCACCACGGCGGCGGCCGACGCGATTCTCGAAGAAAAAGGCATCTTCGTCGTCCCGGACATTCTCGCCAACGCCGGCGGCGTGACGGTGTCGTACTTCGAGTGGGTGCAGAATCGCGGCGGGTATTACTGGACCGAAGAGACGGTCAACTCGCGACTCGAGGAAATCATGACCCGCAGCTTCACTGATGTGCGCGCACTGGCTCGTCAGCACAAGGTGAGCATGCGCACCGCGGCGTACATGCTGGCGATCAGTCGCGTGAGCACGGTGCATAAGCTGCGCGGCATTTACGCCTGACCGGTGGAAATGGCGCTGGCGGTGGTCGGCCGGGCGAGTGATGCAACGCTCGGCGCCGCCATAGCCGAGTACGAACGGCGCGCGGCGCGCTACTGGGCGCTCAGCGTTCGGGAAGTGAAGGAGGCCGGCGGGCGCAGCGTCGCGCCCGCCGTAACGCGCCGCCAGGAAGGTGAGCGATTGCTGGAAGCGTGTCTCGGACGCGGCGAGATAGTCGCATGCGACGAGCGCGGAAGTCAGATGACGAGCGCCGACTTCGCAGGCTGGCTCGGCAAGCTCCGCGATACCGGCGGCTCGGTGACATTCATCATCGGTGGTGCGTTCGGCCTGGACGACGCGGTGCGTGATCGTGCCACGCGTCGGCTCGCCGTTGCGCCATGGACATTGCCGCACGAGATGGCGCGCCTTGTCCTGAGCGAGCAGTTGTACCGCGCCGGCACGCTGCTGCGCGGCGAGCCCTATCACAAGTGACCGATGGCGCGCATGTGTGCGCTGGCTGATGGCGCTATCTTCGCTCAGCCGCAGCCGTGGCGCGCCCGAGCGCCCGGTACCGTTTCGTTCGACGTCCGGAGGTTTGACGTGGTCCTGCAGGACAGCGTGATGTGCGGCGATCAGCCTGACGACGCACGACGCACATCAGTCGCAGGCCCGTTGCGATGTCGGTGACACCACTGGTCGAACGTCTGCCGCTGGCTATGGGCGCACTGGCGACCGCTGTGCGAGACGGAACGTTGGCGCCGGGGAGCACGGCTGATATCCCGCGCGATTTGAAGGCGTGGCGTGCGCACATCGAAGTGTGTCGCGAGCCCATGATGGGGCCGGGCTGGGCGACGTCACTGCGCGAGGCGATGAGGCCCGCTGGTCCGGCGGCTGCACGACTGGCGCGCGTGAGCGGCGGTCAGGGCGTGGTGGTGACGACAGGGCAGCAACCAGGCCTCTTTGGTGGTCCACTGTACACGATCGCGAAAGCGCTCAGCGCGCTCGCCCTCGCGAATCGCATCGAAGCCGTACTTGGTGTGCCGACCGCGCCGATTTTCTGGGCCGCCACCGACGATGCCGATTTCGCGGAAGGCGCGACCACCTGGTTGCCCACAGCCGGCGAGTTGCAGGATGCGCGACTGACTGCCGTGCCGCCCGATGGCACCATGATGTCGCACGCATTCCTGTCGAATCTTGACGCACCGAAAGCCATCCTGCGTCGCGCCGCCGCAGGATCGGCGTGGCCGGAATTCGTGCGCGCGGCGATGTCAGCGTATCAGGACGGCACAACCGTTGGCACGGCGTACGTCGAGCTGCTGCGCGAGATCATGATGCCGCTCGGAATCACGGTGCTGAACGCGGCGCATCCGAGCGTGCGGCATCAGTCGGCGCCGCTGCTCCGCCGTGCGCTGGCCGAAGCCACCACAATCGATGCGGCGCTCACCGCGCGAACGCAGGAATTGCGTGCCGCCGGCTTCGAGCCGCAGGTCGAATTGATGCCGGACAAGTCTCTGGTGTTCGTGGTGCGCAACGGTGTGAAGGATCGCGCCACTATTTCTGGCGCATCCGCAGTGCTTCCACGCGTGTCCGACGACCAGTTGTCGCCGAACGTGCTGATGCGGCCGGTGGTGGAGCGGGCACTGCTTCCGACCGTTGCGTACATGGCCGGTCCCGGCGAACTGGCGTATTTCGCGCAGGTCGGTGCTGTTGCAGCGGCACTGAATGTGGCGACACCGCTGGCCTTACCGCGCACCAGTCTGCGCGTCGTGACGCCGGACGTTCGCGCCACGCTTCACCGGTTTGGTCAGTCAGCGGATGCAATGCGTGACACGCGCGTGCTTGTCCGCACGCTCGCGGCGGCATCAACTCCCGACGCGTCGATGGATGCGCTGGCGGCTCTACGTGCGCAGATCCGTCGTACGACCGACGCGATTCGCACGTCGGACGCCGCGATTGCGTCGGCGGCGCTGGATGGCGCCGTCGCACAGTTTGCGCACCGCGCCGACCGGCTGGAGCGTCGCGTGCTCGCGGCATCGAAGCGCAACATCACAGCGCAGTTGCAGAAGCTCGACCAGGCGCAATCGATTTTGTGGCCGCATGGTGTTCCGCAGGAACGGGTCGTGAATCCGTTGCCGTGGCTGGCGCGCTATGGATCGCCATTGCTCGACGCGATGATTCAAGCCTGCGACGAAGGCGCGCAATCGCTGGTGCATGGCGGCGATTGATTCGCCAGAGCCGGCGCGCAGCACAGCGCGTGTCGGCGGCGCCGGTCTGGTGGCGGCGGGAATTCTCATCAGCCGGGTCCTTGGCTTTGCGCGCGACGCCGTTCTTGCGCACGTGCTGGGTACGTCGACTGAACAAGGCGCATTGCGCGCCGCGCTGCGCATTCCAAACCTGCTGCAGAATCTGTTCGGCGAAGGCGCGCTCTCGGCGTCGTTCATTCCCGTCTATGCGCGACTGCGCACTGAAGGGCGGGATGCCGAAGCCGTGCGCGTGGCAGGAGCGGTGTTCACGCTGCTGGCGCTGCTGTCGTCGATCATCGTCCTGCTTGGCGTGCTCTGGTCGGCGCAACTGGTGGCGTTGCTGACACCGGGTTTCAGTGCCGAGACACGCGCGCTGACAACGACGCTGGTGCAGATCATGTTCCCCGGCGTGGGATTGCTGGTGATGTCAGCGTGGTGCCTCGGTGTGCTGAACAGCCATGGGCGCTTCTTTCTGTCGTACGTCTCGCCCGTGATGTGGAACCTGGCCATCATCGGCTTTGTGATTTTCAGCCACCGTGCCACGCTGGCAGATGCGGTGCGACTGGTGGCCTGGGGCGCGATGCTGGGCAGCGCTCTGCAGTTCGCCGTTCAGCTGCCGGCAGTCTTTTCGCTCGTGCGCGGCATGCGGTTGTCACCGGCGTTGGACGACGCCAGCGTGCGCACTGTGGTCCGGAACTTTGCACCGTCGCTGATGAGTCGTGGTGTGCTGCAGGTCAGCAGCTTCGTTGATCTGCAGTTCGCGACGATGTTGTCGGCGAGCGCGGTTGGAGCGTTGAGTCTGGCGCAGACGATCACGATGTTGCCGGTGACGCTGTTCGGCACAGCAGTCACTGCGGCGGCGTTGCCGGCGATGTCATCGGTCAGCGGTGATGGTGATGCGCGGAGCGCTGCGTTGCGGCTTCGCCTGACAGCAAGTCAGCACCGGATTGCGTTCTTCATTGTGCCGTCGGCCGCTGGCTTTCTCACGATCGGTGACGCAATTGCCGCTGCACTCTATCGTTCGGGTCAGTTCGGCGCCGCGCAATCGACATGGCTCTGGTCAATTCTCGCCGGGGCGTCACTCGGCTTGCTCGCGTCCACCCTCGCCCGACTCTACAGCTCCGCATTTTTTGCGCTGCAGGATACCGCCACGCCACTGCGCTTCGCACTGGTGCGCGTGAGCGTCGGTATTGTGCTCGCGTACCTGCTTGGTATCCGCGCGCCGGGCTGGCTTGGCCTCGATCCGCGCTACGGCACGGCTGGTCTCACGTTGGCGGCTGGAATCGCCGGGTGGTGCGAGTTTGCGCTGCTGCGTGGCGGCCTTCGCCGCCGCATCGGCGCGCTGCCTCCGGTGCTGCCAGTGCTGCTGAAGCTGTGGGGCAGCGCCGCTGTGGCGGCCGCGGTGACGTGGTTGATCCGTGTGCCGTGGCTTGGCACACACGGCGTGCCGCGGCGGCTGCAGGCGGTGGCGCTGCTGAGCGTCTTCGCGGCGGTGTACGGACTTATGACGCTGCTCCTCGATATTCCGGAAGCGAGTGCGCTCCGGACACGCGTGCGTCGCCTGAGCAGACCGCGCTCATAGATTTGAGTATGTCCGGAATCCCTGATGTCGTCGCCGGCAAACTTGCATCGCTGCCGGATTCGCCCGGAGTCTATCTCTGGAAGGATGCGGCTGGCCTCGTGCTGTACGTGGGCAAGGCCAAGAGTCTGCGATCGCGTGTGCGCAGCTATTTCGCCAGTGATCACGAGGCGAGCGTCAAGACGCGGCATCTGGTGCGACTGATCCGCGATGTCGAGACCATCGTGGTACCGTCGGAGGCCCATGCGCTGATTCTCGAGAACAACCTGATCAAGGAGTATCGCTCGCGCTTCAACATCGCCCTGCGCGACGACAAGTCGTATCCGTACATCAAGGTGACCATCAACGAACCGTATCCGCGGGTGTTCGTCACGCGGCAGTTCAAGTCCGACGGCGGCCGCTATTTCGGGCCCTACACGGACGTGGGTGCGATGCGGCGTGCGCTGAATGTGGTGAAGCGCATCTTCACGGTGCGCTCCTGTCGTTACGACATGCCGAAGGAGATGCCCGAGCGCGCCTGCCTCGACTGGCACATTGGCCGCTGTAAAGCGCCGTGTATCGGACTGCAGACGCTGGATGACTACCGCGCCATGATCGACGATGTGCTGCATTTCCTCGATGGCAAGCCTGAGGAAGTCACACGCCGTGTGCGCGCGATGATGGATGCGGCGGCGGCGAGCCTCGAATTCGAGCGCGCAGCCGAATTGCGCGATGCCCTGCTCAAGCTCGAAAGCATCGAGGAGCCGACGGTCGTGATGCAGGTCGAGGGCGGAGATCGCGACGTGGTCGGCTTCGCGCGCGATGGTGATGACGCCTGCGCCTCGATCCTGCGCATCAGGGACGGCAAGCTGCTGGCGCGCGATCATCGCTATCTGGCGAATGTCGAAGACGAGCCGGACGACGCGATTCTCGTCGCGTATCTGCTGCAGCACTACCAGCTGCAGTCCGATCGCGCGCGCGAAGTCCTGCTGCCATTCGAGCCGTCAGAGTTCGCCCTGCTCGAAGCGTCGATGCCGGCATCGCGATTGCTGGTGCCACAGCGCGGCGCCAAGCGCGAATTGATGGATCTTGCGATGCAGAACGCGCGGCACCTGCTGGAGGAGATGAAGCTCACGACCGATGAAAGCGACGAGCGCGCGACCGATCCGGTGTACGATCTGCAGCGTGAGCTCGGACTGGCGATCGTGCCGCGCAGTTTCGTCTGCTTCGACATCTCACACGCGCAGGGCAAGGACACCGTGGCAAGCATGGTCTGGTTCGAGAACGGAAGGCCAAAGCGCGCCGAGTACCGCAAGTTCAAGGTCGAAGGTGAGTGGGGGAACGACGACTTCGCGTCAATGAACGAGGTGGTGACGCGATATTTCACGCGGCGGGTCAGCGAAGGACAACCACTGCCCGATCTGTGCGTCATCGACGGCGGCAAGGGTCAGCTGCACGCGGCGCAGGATGCACTGGCCGCTATCGGATTGAGTGCCATGGCGCTGGCCAGTCTCGCAAAGAAGGAAGAAGAAGTGTTTCTGCCTGGTCGCAGCGAGTCGCTGCGGCTGTCGCGCCGTTCGCCTGGACTGCGTCTGCTGCAGATGTCCCGCGACGAAGCTCATCGCTTCGCAGTGACGTTTCAGCGGGCGCGACGCAGCAAGCGCACCGTCACGTCGCAGCTGCTCGAAATTCCCGGTGTCGGACCGAACCGGCGTCGCGCATTGCTCAAGGAGTTCGGCAGTGTGCAAGGCGTGAAGGATTCCGGACTCGATGCTATTGCCAAAGTCCCCGGATTCTCGCAGGCAATGGCACGCAAAGTGTTATCCGGACTCGGCATCGAACTGCCGCCGATAGACCTGACGGTCGCCAATGCGCTGCCAGACAGCTCACCGCACGACAGCCTCGAACGCAGCGAAGTAAACGTCGCGCAGCAACTCAGCGCCGAGCCAATCACATCACCGGAACCGACAGCGGAATGAGCGCCACCACAATCGATGCATCGTGGAGTCTCTACTGCAGCGCGTGCGATGCCACAGCCGCCGGCAATACGCTCGCGTCGCTTTGCCCAAGCTGTGGGCAGCCGTGGCTGACACGCGTCAGCATTCCGGCCAGTCGCGACGCGGGCGTCGATCGAACCGCGCGCGGGCTCTGGCGATATCGCAGCGTGCTCCCCGTTACAGCCGACGAGCCAGTCGTCGCGCTGGGCGAGGGCTGGACGCCGATGTTCGATGTACCAGCGCTCGCGCGTGAGCTCGGAATCGGCAGACTCTGGATCAAGGACGAAGGTCAGAATCCGACCGCGTCGTTCAAGGCGCGCGGAATGGCGTTGGCAGTGACCAGAGCGCGGGCATTTGGTGTGAACGGAGTGACGGTGCCGACGGCAGGCAATGCGGGCGCTGCATTGGCCGCGTACGCAGCTGCTGCCGGTGTGCCGGTTCGCGTGTACGCACCGCGCACCACGCCGCCGCCGATTCTCGACATGGTGCAGGCGTTCGGTGCCACCTTGATTCTGGTTGACGGGCACATTGGCGACGCCGGACGCGAGGCGCGCACGTACGCGGAACAGAACGGCTGGTTCAATGTCGCCACCCTGCGCGAGCCGTATCGCGTGGAGGGTATGAAGACTATGGGATACGAAATGGCGGAACAGCTGGGCTGGCGACTGCCCGACGCGTTCGTGTACCCGACCGGCGGTGGCGAAGGGACGATCGGTATCTGGAAGGCGATCGCCGAGATGCAGGGCGCTGGCTGGCTCGATCCATCGGAACGCCGGCCGAAGGTGATAGTGGCGCAGGCCAGCGGCTGTGCGCCGATCGTGCGCGCGTTCGAGGCGAACGAGGCAAAGGCCGAACCCTGGCGCGATCCGATGACGTACGCGAGCGGCCTGCGTGTTCCGACGCCGCTGGGCGATCGGCTGGTGCTGCGCGCGCTTCGTGAAAGCGATGGTGCCGCCGTTGCGATCGATGACAGCGTGACGCGCCGTGAGACGGCTCGCCTGTCGCACGCCACCGGTCTCGATGCAGCGCCCGAAGGCGGTTGTGCGCTGGCCGCGATTGCCGTCCTTGTGGAGCGCGGGACCCTCGGACGCTCGAGCGAAGTCGTGCTGTTCAACACCGGTTCCGGCGCGAGCTATCGGTGGCGCTCGTAATCGCGCGATTGGCAGTGGCCGCGCGCAATGCAGTGCGGGCTATATTTGCGGATTCCCATGACCAGTGTCATACGGAACGATGCGCATCACCGTTTGCTGCGCCGAGCTCGACCATACGACCTCTGGAGATTCAACGAATGGCTTCCTGGACCACTCGCGGTACCGCACGGCAGGCGCTGACGGCGCTCGCCGTCGTCGCGGGATCGCTTGGCGCGCAGGCGCCCAAGTGTGATTTGCCGATGCAGGCGCACCCGAAGCTGTTGACCGCCGGGCTTCAGTTCAACGGCGTGTTCAAGCCGACGGCCAAGCCCGAAGACAAAGCCAAGGCGCTGCAAACGGTGGTCAAGACGCTCACCGACGATGTCGCGAGCTTCCCGCCGAACATGCAACCGAGCCGAAATTTCCTGCTCGGTCAGACGCTGCTGGTGTGGCTGGATCAGCCGGGCGCGCTGTACACCGATTCGCGCGCAAAGCTGGGCTACACTGCGGACCCGGGCGGAAAGATCGACATCCCGGCGGCGCTCGATAGCGCGTTCGACGCGATTCGCACCGCCAAGCCGGAATGCGCCGACTCGCTCAAGCTGTACACGAACGGTCTGTGGGGACAGCTGATCAACAAGGCGGTGACGTTCAGCAACTCGCAGCAGCCGGACTCCGCAGAGCTGTACGCGCGCCGTTCCATGCTGTTCGACAAGAAGCAGTATTACGCGTACAACATCATGTCGAACATCGCCCTCGCAAAGGACGACACAACCGGCATGATCGAGTGGTTCACCAAAACGATCGATGTCACGACGGGCGTGACAGATACGAACGCCGTCAAGGTGCGGGACAACATGATCCTCAACCTCGGCGCGATCTACACCAACGACGCCGCATCAGCGCAGGGTGCGAAGAAGGATTCGCTGACCAAAGCGGCACTGGCCACCTATCGCCGCTATCTCACCTACTATCCGAACGACCTCACGACGAAGTTGCGCATCATGCGCATGTCGGGCGCATCGCTGGACAGCGCCAGTGCGGGCCGGTTCGTGGATACGGTGCTGATGAATGTGAACAGCGTCTCGGACGCACAGCTGACCGACGCCGGCAGCGAGCTCACGAAGAACAAGCTCTACGCCGCCGGTCTGCGCCTGTTCGATGCCGCGCTGAAGAAGAATCCGTACAGCCGCGATGGTCTGTACAACTCAGCGGTCGCGCTGAACAATGTCGAGCGCTACGACGACATCCGTCCGTTCTTCATGCGCCTGAGAGAAATCGATCCGAACAACACCGGCATCTATTCGCTGGCACGCAACATTCAGTCAGCGCGCAAGCTCACGATCCAGACCCAGGCGAACAAAGGCGTCAAGCCGCGCGCCGGCCAGACGATCATGCTGAATCCAGCGCAGCAGGCGAAGATCAAGGCGTACAACGATTCGCTGGTCTACTACACCCAGCTGATTCAGAACATGAATCCGCTGGTCGACGTGCGCACTTTTTCGCTGGCGGCCGATGCTGCGAAATTCGGCGCGGTGGTGCAGGTCCCGATGGACAAGCCAGCCGCGTCGTACAACATCGTGGTTGAGTTCCTGAACGCCGCCGGCACGGTGGTCGCCACGCAAACCGTCACCACCAAACAGATCGCGCCAGGTGGGTTCGAGACGATATCGGCCGAAGGAAAAGGTGCGGGCATCGTGGCCTTCCGTTACAAGGCCGGAAAGTAGTCGCATCGGGGATCGTCAAAATGGTGGAAGTCGCTGGCACTGCTTGATTTCCGCCCTGCCAGTTCGTACTTTTGTTGAGCCGCGCCCCGGCCTCCGCGGGCGCGGTTTCGCATTGCGGGGCTGTGGTTCGTTCGGGATCGGGGAGGGAGCGGGATGGTGCGTGTGGCGGCCGTCGAGGACGGACTGTTGGGAGCGGCGCTGGGAATCGTTCGCGGCACCGAGCTGCGGGCGGTGAACGGGCGCGCTATCGAAGACTTCCTCGACTGGGAGTTCCTCACCGCCGACGACGAATTCACGGTCGATGTACGCCAGCCCGATGGCGCAGAGCACACCTGGCGCGTCGTGCGGCCGGAGGGTGCTTCCATGGGCCTCGAGCTCGAACCGCCGACGATCCGCCGCTGCGCCAACCGCTGCGAGTTCTGCTTCATCGAAGGGCTGCCGAAGGGCCTCCGCAAGCCGCTCTACATCCGCGACGACGACTATCGGCTGTCGTTCGCGTACGGGAATTTCGCGACGCTGTCGAACGTGAAGGAACGCGACATCGCCCGCATCATTGAGTATCGCCTGTCGCCACTCTACGTGTCGGTGCACGCTACGCCGTGGGAAGCGCGCAAAGTGCTGCTGAACAATCCGCGCGTACCGAACATCGTCGAACAGCTGACGCGACTCGCCAAAGGCGGCATCCAGTTCCACGGACAGATGGTGATTGTGCCCGGTCTGAACGACGGTGCGGTGCTTGAGGAATCGCTGGCCGACCTCTGGAATCTCAACGACGCCGTGATCTCGGTGGCGCTGGTTCCAGTCGGGCTTACGCAGTTCTCGCATCTGTACACGGGCAAGAGCATGGATCGCGATTCGGCCCGCGAACTGCTCGACCTCGTCGGGCGCTGGGAACGGAAGGCGCTCGCGGAACGCGGCGATCGTTGGGTGTACGGCTCGGATGAGCTGTACCTGCTCGCGGAGGAGCCTCTGCCGGACGCAGAGCACTACGGCGACTTCCCACAGATCGAGAATGGTGTCGGTGCCGTCACATCGTTGCGCGAACGTGTCGCGGACGGCGTGTCCCGCCTGCCGCGCCTGGACGGCAAACGCATCGCCATCGTCACCGGCGTCAGTATGGCGCCGCTCATGCCATCGCTGCTCACGCGACTCGCCGAAGCAACGGGGGCGCAATTCGAGTTGTTGACCATCGACAACTCGCTGTTCGGTCCGACCACCACCACCGCTGGATTGCTTGTGGGCGACGATTTCCGTCGCGCGCTGGCTGGCCGCATCGACTTTGATCTCGCGCTGATTCCAGCCGAGAGCATCAACGAGAACGGCGTCTTTCTCGACGACACCTCCTTCGTCGCACTGCGCGAGGAGTTTCCGTTCCCGGTTTTTCCATCGTACGATTTCATCGACGTCCTGGAGGCGGAACCAGCCGTCGGTTCGTCCTTACGGAGTGCTGCATGAGTATCCCAATCGTTGCCCTCGTCGGCCGTCCGAACGTGGGCAAGTCGGCGCTGTATAACCGAATCATCGGCGACAAAAACGCCGCCATCGTCAGCGAAGTCGCCGGCACCACGCGCGATCGTCACTTCGGTCGCGCGACCTGGAACGGTCGCGATTTCTGGCTCGTCGATACCGGCGGTTTGCCGGAAGACACGCTCGATCCGATGGACGTCGAGATCAAGCGGCAGGTGAAGGAAGCGATCGCCGAGGCCGATCTGCTGCTGTTTGTGACCGACGCGAAGATGGGGCTCGTTCCATCGGACGTGAAGGTCGCGGATCTGATGCGCGAGAGCGGCAAGCCATGGTTGCTGGTCGCGAACAAATGCGATGACTTCGGCACCATCGCTCACTACGAGTTCTACTCGCTTGGCGCCGGCGACCCATTCGCGGTCTCAGCGCAGAACAGCGCCGGAATTGGTGACCTTCTCGATGCGGTCGTGAACGAAATGCCGCCCGGCATGGAAGAAGAGCCGGACGCGTTGCGCGTGGCCGTCATCGGTCGCCCGAATGTCGGCAAGTCATCGATCGTGAACCGCTTGCTCGGTGAGGAGCGGCTGGTCGTCACCGCGGTTCCCGGCACCACGCGTGACGCGATCGACAGCCCGATGACGTACCACGGCCGACGCCTGATCTTCGTCGATACAGCGGGCTTGCGGCGTCCAACACGCGTTGACGACGGCATCGAGTTTTACTCGACGCTGCGCACCCGCCGGGCGATTGAACGGGCCGAGATCTGCGTGCTGGTGCTCGATGCCACCTTGGGACTCGAGAATCAGGACCTCAAGATCGCCAGCCTGGCGTTCGAGGAAGCGGGGCGGGGCCTGATCGTAGTGGTCAACAAATGGGATGCGAAGGAAGAGAAGGGCGACAAGTCGGCTGCGCATTTTCAGCGCGACGCCGGCGAGAAAGTGCCGTATCTCAAGTTCGTGCCGTTCGTGTTCACATCAGCGCTCACCGGTCAGCGCGTCACGAAGATTCTCGACCTCATCATTCAGGTTGAAGCCGAGCGACAGAAGCGCATCTCGACGTCTGAAATCAACGTGACGCTCGAGGAGCTGGTCGCGCGCCGTCAGCCACCGCAGGCTGCGGGCCGCGAAGTGAAGCTCAAGTACGCCACGCAGGTGGAGATTGCACCGCCGGCGATTGGCGTCTGGGGCAATCACCCCGAGCTCGTACAGGAGCACTATGTGCGATACCTGCACAACGGCTTCCGCGCGGCCTACGGATTCACCGGGAATCCGCTGCGAATCCTGATGAAGCGGAAAGGCGACTGATGCATCCTGCGGTGGGGCTCATCGTCGCCTATCTGATGGGCTCCATTCCGTCGGCGTTTCTGGCCGGGAAAGCGAAGGGCGTCGACCTGCGCACGGTGGGCAGCGGCAACCTTGGCGCAACGAACGTCTTCCGGACGCTCGGCTGGAAGATCGGCCTCACGGTGTATCTGGCCGATTGTCTGAAGGGCTTTCTGCCGGTTGCGTTGCTGCCGGGCGTGACCGGCACAACCAGTGACATTGGCTGGCGCATCGGGTACGGCGTCGCTGCCATTGTCGGCCACGTCAAGCCGGTGTTCCTGCTTGGCAAAGGCGGTGGCAAGGGCGTTGCCACCGCATCGGGCGTGTTCTTCGCACTGGCACCGATGGCGATGCTGATCTCGATGCTCAGCTTTGCCGTCATCGTCGCCGCCAGCGGCTACGTGTCACTCGGGTCGCTGATCTCAGCGCTGGTGCTGGCCGGCGCGGTCGCGATCCGCGGCACCGGTGGTGCACCACTGCTGATCACGGTGACGATGGTCGCACTCTTCGTATTCTGGACACATCGCGCCAATATCGACCGGCTGCGCGCGGGAACTGAACACCGCTTCGGGAAGCGCGGGAAAGCGAAGACCGCGGCCGGCAATTCGCCGCAGGGTCCGACGGCGTGAGCACAGCGGCTATCGTCGGCGCAGGGGCATGGGGTACTGCGCTCGCCGATCTGGTGTCGCGGAACGGCCATCGCGCCGTCCTGTGGGCGCGCGAGACTGATGTTGTCGCGGACGTCAACGCGCATCACACGAACTCACGCTTTCTGCACGGCGCCGCGTTGTCACCGTTGCTGACCGCCACCGACGATCTGGCAGCGGCCGTACGCGACGCGGACACGATCACGTTTGTCGCACCATCACACGTCCTGCGCGCGGTGATCCGCAGCGCCGCGCATGCGGTGCGTGATGATGCGGTACTGATTGTGGCGACGAAAGGCATCGAGCGCGAATCGTTCGCACTGATGACCGATATCGTGGCCGAGGAGCTGCCGGGGCGCGCGGTTGTAGCGCTGAGCGGTCCGAGTTTTGCGGCTGAGGTCGCGCGGCGTCAGCCGACGGCAGTTGTGGCAGCGAGTCGGGAAGACGCAGCGGCGATGCGCACGCAACAGTTGTTTTCATCAGCTGAGTTTCGCGTGTACACGCAGCGCGATGTGGTCGGTGTCGAGCTGGGCGGTGCGCTCAAGAATGTGATGGCGGTCGCGACCGGTGTGCTCGATGGTCTCGGCCTTGGATTCAATCCGCGAGCGGCGCTGATCACGCGCGGTCTGGCGGAGATGACGCGACTCGGTGTGGCACTCGGCGCCGAGCCGTCGACGTTCGCCGGTCTGGCCGGCATGGGCGACCTCGTGCTCACCTGCACGGGCTCGCTGAGCCGCAACCGTACCGTCGGCGTCGAAATCGGACAGGGACGTCCGATTGATGAAGTGCTGCACGCGCGCGAGACCATTGCCGAAGGCGTGATCACGACGCAGAGTGCGCATGCGCTGGCGCTGGCACGTGGAGTTGATATGCCGATCGTCCGGACAATGCACCGCATCCTTTTCGAGGCGATGCCGCCGAGAGATGCCATTGCCGAATTGATGGCGCGCGCGCTGCGCGCGGAGAGCGACTGATGGCTGTGGCATCACGGGAGCCCGTACAGGAATTCTTCTCGATTGGTGAAGTCTGTTCACTGACCGAGTTGAAGCCGCATGTGTTGCGCTACTGGGAAGGACAGTTCCGGTTTCTCAGCCCGGCGAAAAACCGGTCGGGGAATCGCGTGTATCAGCGTCGCGAGGTGGAGCTGATCCAGCTCGTGAAGCATTTGCTGTACACGGAGAAGTACACCATCGAGGGCGCGAAACGCCGGCTTGATGAGCTGCGCAAAGGCGGTGAGCTCAAGCCCAGCGCGCGTCAGGCACTCGAAGTCGCGACGTGGCAGGGAATTGAGTCTGAACTGCGCCAAATCCTGCGCGAGCTGACCTCACCGGTTGGCGTCGCCGACTGATGTGGCGGGCGGCGTGCGTCATCCCGGCCTTTCAGGCGGCGGATACGATTGCCGCCGTGCTGCAGGGAGTGCGCGCGGTGGACAGCGACGCCGTCATCATCGTGGTGGATGATGGGTCGACCGACGGCACCTTCGCCGCCGCCGCCGCGGGCGGAGCCGATCACGTATTGCGCCACGAGAACAATCGCGGCAAAGGCTCGGCGCTGCTGACCGGGTTTGCGCTGGCCTTCACGCTTGCGCCGCGCATCGAAGCCGTGCTCACCGTGGACGCCGATGGTCAGCACGATCCTGCCTGTCTGCCTGCACTGCGTAACGCGCTCGAGTCAGCCGATCTCGTGATCGGCGCGCGTCGGCGCAAAGGCACGTCGATGCCGCTGCACCGCCGGATCGCGAACGCCATCTCGACCCGCGCCATCGCCTGGTGTGCCGGTCGCCCGATCCGTGACGCGCAGTGCGGCTTTCGCGGGATCCGTCGGACGCTGCTGGAGCAGGTTGGCCACGCCGGCGAGCGATACGAGGCGGAGACGGCCTTTGTCATCCGTGCCGCGCGCGCAGGCGCTATCATCGCTCAGATCGAAATTCCGACCCGATACGGCCCACCCAGCCACTTCCGACCGCTGCGCGACGCGGCCCGGGTGGTCGCCACCATCTGGTCCCACCGTCCTTCCCGCACGCCCGCATGCGACTCCTCTGCACCAACGACGACGGCATCCTCGCGCATGGTCTCGACTGTCTGGTCCGCGCCGCCGAACCGCTGGGGGAGGTGACGGTTGTTGCCCCTGACCGTGAACAGAGCGCGACCAGTCACTCACTGACCCTTCATCACCCGCTTCGCCCGATCTCGCGTGGCGCGCGGCGATGGCAGGTGGACGGCACGCCGACTGATTGCGCGATGCTTGCGATCGAGGCGCTGATGCCGGAGCGCCCCGACTTCGTGCTCAGCGGCATCAACCACGGCCACAACATGGGCGAGGACGTGCTCTATTCCGGCACGGTGGCGGCGGCGATGGAAGGACTGTCGCTGGGTGTGCCCGCGATCGCGCTCAGCTTCGCCGGCGGCGATCTGCGGGCTGACATGACGCAGCTCGACCAACTCGTTTCACCGCTCACCGATCTGCTCAGCCATCTGATGTCGCTGCAGATGCCGCGGGGCACGCTGCTCAATATCAATATCCCTCCGGCACGCGGTGATTCGGTGGCCGGCGTTCGACTCACGCGACTCGGGCGCCGCGCGTATTCAAATGCGCTGGCGAAGATGCAGGACCCGTGGGGACGTCCGATCTACTGGATCGGCGGCGGTTCGATTTCGTGGGAGGGCGACGCGGATTCCGACTTCCGTGCCGTTCAGGACGGTTACATTAGCGTGACTCCTCTCCACCTCGACCTGACTCATCACGCTATGCTCGACGCGTCGGACACCTGGTGGCGAGCGCCCGGATGATCACGCACGAGCTCCGCGGACCACGGCGTCGCCTGATCGAGACGCTGCAGGCCAACGGCATTCGTGACCTCGCTGTGCTTCGTGCCTTTGACGAAGTGCCGCGACATCTGTTCGTGCCTACCGGCGTGCGGCATCGCGCATATGACGACGCGGCGTTGCCGATCGGTTCGGGGCAGACAATTTCTCAGCCCAGCATTCACGCGCTGTATCTGGATGTGCTGAAGCTGACAGGCAAGGAGCGGGTTCTCGAAATCGGGACTGGCTCGGGCTTTCAGACTGCGTTGCTGTCGCGTCTCGCGGCGCAGGTGTTCACAATCGAACGCGTTGCGGCGCTTATGGAACGCGCCAAGGATGTGTTGCGCGCGCTGCAAGTGAACAACGTGTCGTATCTCGTCGGTGACGGCACAATCGGCTGGCGGGAGTACGGTCCGTACGATGCGATTCTGGTTGGCGCGGGATCGCCGACGGTTCCGCAACCGCTGATCGATCAGCTCGCGGTGGGCGGCCGACTTCTGTGTCCGGTCGGCAACAAGGACAAGCAGGAAGTCGTGCTCGTGACGCGCGACGTCAGCGGTGTGCGCACTACGGTCGTGACCGACGCGCGCTTTGTTCCGCTGGTCGGCACGCACGGGTGGGTGGACGGGACGCCGGCATGACTGAAAGCCTTGGCCGCATCACACCAACGGGGACGATTCTGCATGTCACCGTGCACGGACGGGTGCAGGGCGTGGGTTTTCGCTGGTTCGTGCGTACAGAGGCGCGTCGCCTCGGGCTGGCGGGATGGGTTCGTAACGTTCCTGATGGCACGGTCGAACTCCGTGCGTCGGGTATCGCGCAATTTCTTGCCGCGCTGGAGCAGGCAATTCAGCGTGGACCCGAAGGCGCAACCGTGTCGCACATTCTGCCAGTCGAAGCTCCGGCGCCGGACGCTCGAGCAGATACGCCGTATCCCTTCATCATTCTGCGCTGATGGCCGCGTCGTCGATCGCACAAACACAGCTGCGTCAGCTGATCAGGGAAGTTCCGAACTATCCCAGGCCGGGCGTCCTGTTCAAGGACATCACGCCGCTGCTCGGCAATCCCTCGATGTTCGCGCTGGCGATTGTCGGCATGATCACGCCGTGGCGCGACAGCGGCATCACACACGTCGTCGGCATGGAAAGTCGCGGCTTCATTTTCGGTGCACCGGTGGCACTTGGGCTCAGCGCCGGATTCATTCCGGTGCGCAAGCCAGGAAAATTGCCGCGCACTGTCCTGCGTGAAGCGTACGCGCTGGAATACGGCACAGATGCGCTCGAAATGCACTCCGATGCGATGCCGCCTGCGGCGCGGGTGCTGATCGTGGATGATGTGCTGGCGACCGGTGGTACGGCGGTCGCGGCCGCACGGCTGGTGCAGAACGCGGGCGGCATTGTTTCAGGATACATGTTCCTGATCGAACTCGAGGCACTTGGTGCGCGCAAACTTATTGACAGCGTGCGCGTCGAGACGCTGCTCACGTACTGAGTGCCGATGGCCGCAGTCGAGTTCACAAGCCGGGCGTTTGGAGCGCTGACGCCGGATGAGTTGTACGCGATGCTCAAGCTTCGCGCCGAAGTGTTCGTCGTCGAGCAGCAATGTACGTATCTCGATCCCGACGGCCGCGATCCGGGCGCGCAGCATCTGCTCGGCTGGTCGTCGGACACATCGCGCGCGCTGATCTGCGGAGCGCGCGTACTCAAACCCGGCGCCATTTACGAAGAAGCGTCGATCGGGCGGGTGGTGACATCGCCAGCGCATCGCGGGACAGGGCTGGCCCGGCAGGTGATGTAGCGCGCGCTGGAAGAGTGTGCGCGACTCTATCCGGAGCAACCCATCCGCATCGAGGCGCAGCAGTATGTGGAGCGTTTTTACGGCAGCCTTGGCTTTGTCACAGTGAGCGAGCCGTTCGAGGAAGACGGGATTCTGCACGTGATGATGTTGCGACGCGGCTGACGGCCGTT
>JANMWU010000473.1:0-2422 GCA_031380785.1 Gemmatimonadaceae bacterium | reverse complement strand
TTGCGCGGGAAACGCGTCATCTGACCGCGCATCACGCCACATACCGCGACGCCGCGGAGGTAGCATGACCGGCATTCTGACAGGCCTGCGTGTGATCGAGGGGTCGGCGTTCGTCGCTGCACCACTCGGCGGCATGACACTGGCGCAGCTCGGTGCGGACGTGATCCGCTTTGACCCCATCGGCGGTGGCCTCGACTACAAACGCTGGCCCGTCACGAAGGACGGATCACACAGCCTGTTCTGGACCGGCTTGAACAAAGGCAAACGCTCGATCGCAGTGGATTTTCGTACGCCCCGCGGCCAGGAGTTGCTCACACGCCTGATCTGCGCGCCCGGTCCGGATGCAGGAATGTTCAGTACGAACTTTCCGGCCAAAGGTTGGATCAGTTACGACTCGTTGTCGCAGCATCGCACCGACTTGATCATGGTCAATCTGGTTGGACGTCGCGACGGTGGATCAGAGGTGGACTACACGGTGAATCCGGCGCTCGGATTTCCGGCCGTCACTGGTCCCGCGGATTCCGCTGCGCCCGTCAATCACGTCTTTCCGGCCTGGGATGTGATCACCGGCCAGATGATCGCGGTTGCATTGCTCGCGGCCGAGCGGCATCGATCGCGCCACGGCGCCGGCCAGCTGGTGACGCTGGCGCTCAAGGATGTCGGTCTCGCGATGCTCGGGCATCTCGGCATGATCGCCGAAGTGATGGTGAACGATGAGGATCGTACGCGGCACGGCAACTACCTGTTCGGGGCATTCGGTCGCGACTTTGTCACGCGCGACGGCGGTCGTGCGATGGTGGTGGGGTTGACCGACATGCAGTGGAACACGCTGGTGAAAGCGACGGGCATTGCCGATGCGGTGCGGGAACTCGGCGCGGCGCTGGGACTCGATCTGGCCGAGGAAGGCAGTCGCTTCCGCGCTCGCGAGGAGATTGCGTTGCTGCTGACGCCGTGGTTCGCGGAGAGGTCGATGGCTGAGGTGCGGACAAGTCTGGACGCAGCGCGTGTTACATGGTCGCCATACCGCACCGTGCGTGAGGCGATCGCGCAGGATGTGGATCTGTCGCTCGCGAATCCAATGTTCGGCATGCTGAATCAGCCCGGAGTCGGCAACACGCTGGCGGCCGGATCGCCGATGGACTTCAGTAAGATTTCGCGTGTGCCGGTCGCGCCCGCACCGCTGCTGGGCCAGCATACCGATGAAATACTGCTCGACGTTCTCGGCCTGTCGGAGGCCGATGTCGGGGTGCTGCATGATGATCGCATTGTCGCCGGACCTGCGTGAACCACAACACAAGGATCGAGTCGTGAAGCTGCCCGCGAATTTCTACAAACCGCTTGCCATCGGCGCGCCGCAACCGCTGCGCGAGCTGCCGGTCCGACCGGAGCGCGTGATCCATTTTTTTCCGCCGCATCTGGAAAAAATTCGCGCCAGGTTGCCGGAGATGGCGAAGCAGGTCGATGTGCTCTGTGGCAATCTTGAAGACGCGATTCCGGCGGACGCGAAGGAATCGGCGCGCGCCGGATTCATCGAGGCGGCGACGCGCAATGATTTCGGCGATACGGCGTTGTGGGTTCGGGTGAACTGCATCAACAGTCCGTGGATTCTTGATGATCTCGATCAGATCGTGCGGCACGCCGGCAGTAAGCTGGATGTGTTCATGATTCCGAAGGTCGAAGGACCGTGGGACATTTATTTCGTTGATCAGTACCTGGCGCTGCTTGAGGCTCGCTACTCTGCAAAAAAGCCGATTCTGCTGCATGCGTTGCTGGAGACGGCCGAGGGGGTGAAGAATGTCGAGCAGATCGCCAGTGCGAGTCCGCGCATGCACGGCATGAGTCTCGGGCCGGCCGATCTGGCCGCGTCGCGCGGCATGAAGACGACGCGGGTTGGTGGCGGGCATCCCTTTTACGGCGTGCTGTCCGATCCGCAGGAGGGTCAGCCCGGACGCAGCTTTGCGCAGCAGGATCTGTGGCACTACACGGTGGCGAAGATGGTCGACGCCTGTGCGTCGAACGGCATCCGTGCCTTCTACGGTCCGTTCGGCGACCTGAAGGACGAGGCCGGATGCGAAGCGCAGTTCCGCAATGCGTTCATCATGGGGTGCAGCGGTGCCTGGTCACTGGCGCCGAATCAGATCGCGATCGCCAAGCGCGTGTTCAGCCCCGATGTGAAAGAGGTGCTGTTTGCCAGGCGCATTCTCGATTCGATGCCGGATGGCAGCGGCGTGGCGATGATCGACGGCACGATGCAGGATGACGCGACCTGGAAGCAGGCCAAGGTGATCGTCGATCTGGCGCGTCTGGTAGCACGCAAGGATCCCGAACTGGAGAAGGCGTATGAGTTCTGAGCCGAAGGCACGGTCCGGCAATTTCTTTGAGGACTTCAGTGTAGGTCAGGAGATCGTGCACGCCACGCCGC
>JANMWU010000470.1:0-6637 GCA_031380785.1 Gemmatimonadaceae bacterium | reverse complement strand
TGCAGCGACCCAGTGAGTCACTCACTGTTCCATCGGCTGCCGGTGGATGAAGTGTGGCACTTCTATTCGGGCGATCCACTGCGGCTGATTCTGCTCTTTCCGGACGGCCGTTCGCGCGACGTGGTGATGGGTGCTGATCCGTTGCAGGGCCATCTGGTGCAATTTGTCGTTCCTGCCGGCGTGTGGCAGGCCGGCCATCTGGTTCCGGGCGGCAGTTACGCGCTGTTCGGCTGCACGATGGCGCCGGGCTTCACGGCCTCGATGTACGAAGGTGGTACCCGTGATGCGCTGCTGACGGCGTATCCATCCAGTGCGGCGGACATCGCGCGGCTTGGCTGCGAGGCGCACGACACCCGCATGCCGAGCGGTTTTGCGACCTGACCGGGTAGCGAGCGGACGGCGCCGGCCGTGACGTGAACCGTAGTGTCTCGTCCTCAACGATGGACGCCGCAGGCCGCAACGACCGATTCCCGATCAGCGCCAGCGCAAACAGGTGGAGATCTCGCGATGAAGCGATTGCATCTCGGACGTATTGCAGGCGCAGTCGCCGCAGCCGCGCTGGTGCTTACCATGGCAAATCTCGACGCCGTGTCTCTGATGGCCGCCGAAGCCACGCAACCGGATATGACGCTGCACGACGGTCAGGTGCAGGTCGATCTGGAGCGGATCGGCGCGTTCTCGGCGATCCGCGTTCCCGATCTCGGCGTTGCCTCGCGCATCATCGGTCGCTGCGCATTTGACGTGACGCGCGGCCAGCGCAACTGCCGATCGAGCAGCGCCGACAATCGCCTCTCAGCAATGTCGTTCGCCATGCGATCACGCGATGGAGCGGCGCAGCTGCACTTCGATTCCACCACCACGGATACGGTCACGATTCGCACCGCAGTGATCAATCGGTGGAACGATAAATCAAATCATGCCTTCGACATCAATCTTCGAAGCACGCAACGCTTTTCAGGGCTCAGCCGTGCGTCGCAAGTGCGTGTGCTGAACGGTGCCGATACGTCGTTTCGCACCAAGCGCTGGGGCAATCGATTCGCAACCCGTGTTGAGCGCACAACGACGTACAGCAGCGTCACCATCCCGAATGACGACGAATCAGCGTATCCAACCGGCGGCGTAATCCACTCGTCGTCGCACGACACCTACGGGGCACTCAATGCGCCGCGTGATGCATACTACAGCGTGACCGTCTACTTCGACGGAACGCGCACGCCGCTGGTGTTGCTTGACGGCAAACAGTTCACGCTCGATCTCGAGACGGGTATCGCGACACCGGTAACTGCAAGTTGACCGGCACCCGAGTACACTGGGGACGAGTCGCAGCGATGGTCGGTGCGGTCTGCCTCATCGGCGGCGCTGCCAATGGCGACGCCCTGGCCTCCATCGTCCGGCATCGTGATGCCGACGACTTCACGGGCGCGAACGGTGAGATACGACTCGAGCTGAAAGCGATAGGCGTGCTGCCCGCGACCGACTTGCCGCTCGACACTGGTACAATCCGCGTGAGCCGCGAAGGCAGCAAGCGCAGGGCCGACGGCAGCCGCAACGACGGCTGGTCACGGCGCGGCGTGCGCGCGTTCACTCGTACGGCCGACGATGTCAGCGCAATGATCCTGAACGGCGCCGACACCAGCGCGAAAACGTTCGACTGGGAGACGGGTCGCGATGTCCGCAATGAGATCGTGACGACCTACTCCAATGTCCGATTCGATCGACACGAATCGAACAGCGACTGGCCGACATCAGGCGCGGTCAATTCGCAAATGGAATCCGTGTCGAACGACTCCACGCGGCACCCGGCATATTTCAACACCACCGTCTATTTCGACGGCACGCGCACGCCGGACGCATACATCAACGGCACGCGCTACACGCTCGATCTGTCCAGCGGCATCGCAACGCCGACTCTCGCGAAGTGACAATCCGGGAATTCAGCGACGCTGCATGACCTTTGGCTCCCGATCTCCATCCGCGTCAATCAACGCCTGCAGCCGCTGAATCCACGCCTGCCGGATCAACGCCACCGGCTCCGCCTCACCGCGTGGCTTCACCTTGCGCCATTCACCGAACGCCCTGTCCGGTGATTCCATGATCGCCCGCGCCCGCGCGCTCCCGGTACGATCGTAGTGCAATTGCAGCAGCCGCTCCAGTAGCATCAGATCGTCCGCATCCAACTCCGACAGCAGCACCATCTCGTGGTTCACGCGACTGGCGAACGTACCGGCTTCGTCCAGCACATACGCCACGCCATTCGACATGCCGGCGCCGAAATTGCGACCAGCGCGACCGAGGACCGCCACGACGCCACCGGTCATGTATTCGCAAGCGTGATTGCCCACGCCTTCGACCACCGCACAGGCGCCTGAATTGCGCACGGCGAAACGGTCGCCCGCCTGGCCTGCCGCCAGCAGCAAACCATCCGTCGCGCCATACAGACAGGTATTGCCGACGATCATATTCAGGTGGCTCGCACCGACGTAGCGCGCATTCCGGTACGGTCGCACGCTGATCTCGCCGCCGTTCAGCCCCTTGCCAACGTAGTCGTTCGACTCGCCTTCAAGATCGAAGCGCATGCCGCGAATCGCGAACGCTCCGAAGCTCTGGCCCGCCGCGCCCTTGAAATGCGCTGTCACTGTCCCCGGTGGGAGCCCGGCATCGCCGTACTGTTCGGCAATGACTCCGGCCACGCGCGCACCCACCGCCAGATGGTGATTGCGGATCAGATACGATGCATCATGCGCCACACCAGCGCTGATCGACTGAGACGAATTGCGGAGCATCAGCTCATCCAGCGAGAGCACACCCGGACGCACATTGCGCACAACGGTGCGCCGGCGCGGCTCATTCTCGCGCACCGCCGGCGTGAGCAGCAGCGACAGATCGAGCATCGCCGACCGCGGCACTTCCGGTCGATCGGCCCGCTGCAGACGATCGGCGGCACCCACAATCTCGTCGATCGTACGCGCACCGACACTGGCGAGCACCTCGCGAACCTGATTGGCCACGTGTGTGAAGTACGCCACCACCTGATCCGGATTGCCGCGAAACTTCGCCCGCAAGTCAGGACGCTGCGTGGCAATGCCGGTAGGGCAGGAGTTCAGGTGGCACTGCCGAGCCATATCGCAGCCGATTGACACCAATGGCCCGGTGCCGAATCCATACGATTCGGCACCCAGCATCGCCGCGATCACCACATCCCGTCCGGTCCGGAAACCGCCGTCTACGCGCACCTCGATCCGATGACGCAAGCCGTTGCCCACCAGTACATGCTGCGCTTCGGCGAGGCCCAGCTCCCACGGCGCACCTGCATGCTTGATGCTCGATAGCGGTGACGCACCGGTACCCCCCGAATGACCGGCCACCAGCACGTAATCCGCAAACGCTTTCGCCACGCCGGCCGCCACGTTCCCAATGCCGGTGGACGACACCAGCTTGACGCCGATGCGCGCCCGCGGATTCACCGCCTTCAGATCCAGCACCAACTGCGCCAGATCTTCGATCGAATAGATGTCATGGTGCGGCGGCGGCGAAATCAGCTGCACGCCCGGCGTTGCATGACGCAAGCGCGCGATGAGCTCAGTCACTTTGTGCGCCGGCAGCTGTCCACCTTCACCCGGCTTGGCGCCCTGCACGATCTTGATCTCGATTTCGTCGGCCCGCACCAGATATTCGGTCGTCACTCCGAATCGTGCCGACGCAACCTGCTTGATGCGACTATCCGATCGATCGCCGCTGGTGCGCGCGTAGTGCGACGGATCCTCGCCGCCTTCACCCGAGTTCGAGCGCGCGCCCATGCGGTTCATCGCGATCGAAATCGTTTCGTGCGCTTCAGGCGACAGCGACCCAAGTGACATCGCACTCGACACGAATCGGGCCCGGATCGCTTCCATCGGCTCGACTTCGGACAGCGGCACCGGCGTGGCTTCGCGGAACGCCAGCAGGTCACGTACCGTGGTCGGTGCCGCCGCTTCGGTCCGCGCAACGAACGCGCGCCACGCTTCATCGCCGGTCGCCGTCACCCGCGACGACCGCGCACTGCCAACGGCCTGCTGCAGCGCCAGCACCGATTGCGGCGCCCACGCATGCGTTTCGCCTTCCTTGCGGAATCGAATGCGGCCTTCATCCGGCAAGCTTGTCATCGCACTCGATTCCACACCGTACGCCACGCGATGCCGCGCCAGCACATCTTCGGCGAGCTCACGGAAACCGATACCACCGATCGGCGACGCGGTACCGGCGAAGCAGCGATCGATAACATCGGCACCAAGGCCGAGCGCTTCGAATACCTGCGATCCGCAGTACGACGACAGGGTCGAGATTCCCATCTTTGCGAGAATCTTCAACAACCCCTTCTCCATCGCCGTCCGGTATTGCGATTGCGCCTGCGCCGGCAGCGGCCGTTCGACGTCGGCATCTGTCTTGCCGTGCGCCGCTTCCGTGAACAGCGTCGCGATCGTTTCGAGCGCCAGCCACGGATACACCGCCTCGGCACCGTAACCCACCAGCGATGCGACGTGATGCTGCTCAACCACATCGCCCGCTTCGACCACGATCCCGACTTTCGCGCGCAGGCTCGTGCGCACGAGATGCTGACGGATCGCGCCCAGCGCCAGCAATGCCGGAATCGGCACGCGTTCAGCGCCGGACTTTCTGTCGCTGATGATCAGCAGTCGTGTGCCCTTCTGTGCCACCGCTTCAGCCCGACGACACAGTCCATCCAGTGCCGCTTCAAGCGCTTCCGGCCGTGATCGTGCCGGCCAGGTGGCGTCCAGTGTGACCGCTTTGAAGCCGGGGAAGTTACGCAGCTGCTCCATCTCTTCCGGCAACAGCACCGGATGCTCCACGCGCAGCATTCGCGCGTAGGTGCTCTTCTCTTCCAGCGGCGAGCCGCGCTGGCCGAGATGCATGCGCAGCGACATCACCATCGACTCGCGCAGCGAATCGATCGGCGGATTGGTGACCTGGGCGAATCGCTGGCGCAGAAAGTCATACAGCGGCGGCATCTTGTGCGACAGCACCGCCAGCGGCGTGTCGTCGCCCATGCTCCACACCACTTCGGCAGCCGTCGTCGCCATCGGTTCGAGGATCATGCGCAGATCCTCGTGCCCATATCCGAACGCGAGCTGCAACGGCCGCAGCTGCTCACTCGGCTTCACCAGCGGCTCGACGCCGTCCTGTGTTGCCAGCGTCGCCATGTACTGCTGAATCCAACGCGCGTACGGTCGACGCGTGGCGACTTCGCGCTTGGCGGCGAGATTGCGCACAATGCGACGACCCGCCGTATCGACGAGCAGCACGCCGCCCGGTCCGAGCTTGCCGCTTTCGACCACGTCGCGCGGATCGAAGTCCACAATGCCCACTTCCGAACCCGCCACCACCATGCCATCGGCGCGGATCTTGTAGCGACAGGGACGCAGACCGTTGCGATCGAGTGAAACCGCCACCTGAACGCCATCGCTGTACGCCAGCGCCGCCGGTCCATCCCACGGTTCAATCACGCATTGGTGGTATTCGTAGAACGCCTTCACCGCCGGTTCGACGTCGGGATACTTCTCCCACGCCTGCGGCACCAGCATCATCGCCGCATGCACCGGACTGCGGCCCGCGCGCACCAGCAGTTCAAGTGCGTTGTCGAGACTTGCAGAGTCACTGCCGCGCGGCCGGATGGTGTCGCGCAGCCGGGCACCATTCGTACCGAATTGCGGTGAATCAAGCAGGCCGCTGCGCATCGCCATCGCGTTGCGATTACCCCACAGCGTATTGATCTCGCCGTTGTGCCCGAGCAACCGGAACGGTTGCGCCAGTTCCCAGCGCGGCAACGTGTTGGTGGCGTAGCGCTCGTGGAACACCGCGATCGCCGACTCGAAGGCCGGATCGAGCAGGTCGGGATAGAACTCGGCCAGCTGTCCGCCGCTGAACAGGCCTTTGTACATGACGGTGCGACACGAGAACGAGCAGAAATAGAACGGCGTCAGACCCAGCGCTTCGGCACGATGCTCCATTTCCCGCCGCGCGAGATAGAGCAGGCGCTCCCAGGCATCGTCGTCAGTGACGCCCGTTGGACGGCCGACGATCACCTGCCGGATCTTCGGCATTGCATCGCGCGCCGATTTGCCGAGTACGTCGGGGCGCACGGGCACATCACGCCAGCCGAGCAGCGGGAGATTGTCGGACGCCAGCACCTCCTCGATCACGCGCACCGACAGTCGCAGACCATCGGGGTCGACCGGCAGGAAGCACATGCCGATGCCGAATGATGCATCGGCCGGCAGATGCAGGCCCTGTCGCGACGCGGCGAGGATGAAGAGCCGGCGCGGAATCTGACTCAGAATTCCTGCACCATCGGCCGACTTGTCGCTGCCGATTGCACCGCGGTGCGCAAGCCGCGCTGATGCTTCGAGCGCCAGATGCACCACCTCATGCGTCTTCTCGCCGCTCTGGCGCGCAATGAAACCCACTCCGCAGGCGCGCGCGGGGCAAAAGGCGAACCGGTGCTGTCGTCCGTGACGCTGCCGCGCCGCTGGTGCCTGGGGTCCACGTCCGCTCCTGTCTGCCCGAAGAAGTCTGGACGCGCCCGTCGCGTCAGGTGGACGGCGGTTGACATTCGGGATGCATTCGGCGACGGCGGAATCCC
>JANMWU010000466.1:0-3057 GCA_031380785.1 Gemmatimonadaceae bacterium | reverse complement strand
GCGCATGGTGGCCTTGTCTGTCGGCGCGCTCGGCTGCGGCGCGACGCCGCGCAGCGCCGCGGCGGACGTTTCCGGCGAAGATATGCGGCGCCTTCCGCCGGATCGCGCCGGCGCACTGCCGGACATAATGATGGTAAAGGCTGATCGCGGGCGTACGCTTGGTTCCGACTCGGCGAAGATCACACTGCTCGTGATCAGCGACTATCAGTGCGCCGCCTGCCGCAGCTGGTTCACCTCGACGCTGCCCCTGCTCCGCGCTGAATATTTCGATCGAGGTGCGGTCCGACTGGTGTGGTCACACTATCCGCTGCGAACGCACCCTTCGGCGGTTCATGCCGCCAGTGCTGCCCTGTGCGCGAGTGCGCAGGGAAAATTCTGGGACGCGAGTGAGCACCTCTTTGCTTCGGCCGCGCTGCGGGACACCACGTTCGGGCGCGCGAGCGTGATCGACTCGATCGCCGGCGTGCCCGGTGTCGACGCATTCACATTCGCCAACTGCATCGAGTCGAAGCGGATGTACCGGCAGATCCGGCTCGACATCGATTGGGTCGACATAAATCGCGTCGGTGTGCCACTCGCACTGTATGTCGCCGGGCGCAAGCTGCCTGGAACGACGTCAACGGTGACGCTGCGCAAAACGCTCGACTCGCTCATCGCGCACAATTGAATCCGTTCGGGACGGGCGCAAGTCGTCAGGGCAAGCTGGCGCGCACAGATCAGCCGGAATCGGACGTGGCAATCGGTTTCTGCTGCAGAAGTGGGTACGTCGGCGTGCGTAGTCAGCACCGCGGAGGTCAAATTTTTATGAAGACTACACGGATTCTGCTTGACTCCCGGTGAGCGCCGCCGCAGCCTTGAAATGTCAGAGAAACATCAAGTTCCACCCCCGTGACGCCCTGTGCGCCGCAGACCTCTCTGCGGCTCATCGCGCGTCGTCACGCGCAATGCGCATCCCCGCGCATTGCCGCGACCGCACCACGGTCAAAGGAGGTTGTGCATGAGCAAGCCGAGGTATGGGCTGCCGCGACGTCTGTTCGTTTGGACGATCGCCGCCGCAAGTACGGTCCTGTGCGCGCAAATCGCCGCCGCTCAAGGATCCGCAACCGTCACCGGCAAGGTGACAAGCGAAGCTGGACAGCCGCTGCAGTTCGCGAGCGTAGCAATCACGGCACTGGGACTGGGCGCGCAGACCGACGGCAATGGTCGCTACACGTTCGTTGTGCCCGGTGGTCGAGTGCTGGGACAAACGGCGCAGCTCAGCGTACGAGCACTTGGGTACAAGCCGAGCGTGGCCACCATCACAATCTCGGGTGGAACCGTAGCGCATGACTTCACGCTCGTCGCGAACCCACTGCGACTCGGCGAAGTGGTGGTGACTGGTTCAGGTACGTCGTCGCAGCGCGAAGTGCTGGGCACGGTCACGACGACGGTGGATGCAGTCGACATCGTGAAGTCATCAGAGCGCAACCTGGTCAGCGCGCTCTCGGCCAAGGCGCCGGGCGTGACTATCACATCGTCGTCCGGCGAGGCCGGCGCGAGCAGCTCGATCACCATTCGTGGCCTGAAGACGTTGCAGGGCGATGGTCAGCCACTGTTCGTCATCGATGGCATGCCGGTCGACAACTCCGCGCAATCCACCACAGGCGGCGCGATTTCATCGAACCGTCTGATCGACATGAATCCGGCCGATGTCGACAACATCGAGATCCTGAAGGGAGCAGCGGCGGCCGCGATCTACGGTCAGCGCGCCGCGAACGGTGTTGTGCTGATCACCACGAAGTCTGGCAGGGCCGGGCCGACGCGCTACTCGTGGTCGTCCAGCCTCAATCTTGATCAGGTCAATCGCGCGATACCGTTGCAGACGACGTACGGACTGGGCAACCTTGGCCTCACACCCGCGTGCAACTTCACGACGCCGTCACTCGGTTGCGGCAATCGTGGTCGTAACTGGGGCCCTGCGCTCGCCGCGGGGACGGTGACGTACGATCACTTCGGTGAGCTGTTCCGTACCGCCACGAACCTCGACAATCAGCTGTCGATTTCCGGCGGTGACGCGGCGAGAACTTTCTTCCTGTCGCTCGGTTCCACGAATCAGCAGGGCATCATCAAGGGCCCGAACAACTATATGAACCGGTATAACATCCGGCTCAAGGCAACTCAGGCGCTTGGATCGAAGCTGAAGCTCGGCGGAAACATCGCATACACGCAGAACAATGGCTCGTTCATTCAGCGTGGTTCGAACCTCTCCGGATTGTTGCTCGGTGCAACGCGCACGTCACCTGAGTTCAACAGCCAGCCGTATCTCACTCCGGATGGCTTCGCGCGCGCCTATCGGCGACCGAATCCATCCGGCGGACAGGATCCCGTCTACGAAAATCCGTTCTGGGTGATCAATAAGCAGAAGAACCTCACGGATGTGAACCGGGTGGTCGGCAACCTGAGCCTCGAGTACCAGCCGGCTTCATGGCTGCGTGTGAACTACACACTTGGCGAGGACTATTTCACCGACCAGCGTCTGACGGCGCTGGCTCCGGGAAGTGCCGGCGCGGCTCTCACGGGCCAGCTCACGCAGGGCACAATCACCAACCTGCAGATCGACCACAACCTGCTTGTCACAGCGAACAAGCGCTTCTATCCGTGGCTCGATGCGACGACAACGATCGGTCAGAACCTGAACAGCCGCGCCTCGCGGACGAACCAGGTGTTCGGACAGGGCTACATCGGGCAGGACGTTTTCACGCCGAACAACATCGTGAGCACGAACCTTTCCGGTCAGAATTTCGAATCGCTCGTGAACATCGCTGGATACTTCGCGCAGCAGGAACTCAACCTCTGGGACCAGCTGTACCTGAAGGGATTGGTTCGCGCCGACCAGGCGTCGTCATACGCTCCACAGAACCGCACCAACGTGTTCCCGGCATTCAGCGCGGCCTGGAACGTGACCAACTTCCTCAATAACAGAACGCAGAAAGGCGTACTGAGCTACCTGAAGCTCCGCGGCGCATACGGCACGACGGGCCGCGAACCAAATCCATACCAGCTGCTCACGGTGCAAAG
>JANMWU010000439.1:0-6052 GCA_031380785.1 Gemmatimonadaceae bacterium | reverse complement strand
CGCAAGCCGGTGTTGTTTGCCTGCGCCTATTGCCACCAGCCCGACGGCAGCGGTCGTCCGGAGAATGTCGGGATTGCTGGAATGCCGGCCGCGTACATCGTGCAGCAGGTGGCCGACATCAAATCACGCGCACGCTCCACTGCATGGCATGGTGGCACCTGGACGCCGTACGACAACATGCGGAAGGTGGCTGATGCCGGCACGGATGAAGAAGTCGCCATCGCGGCGGCGTATTTTGCATCGCTGAAACCGCGGACACAGGTGCGCGTGGTTGAAGCCGCGCGTATTCCGCGCGCACGGCAGGTGGTGGGCCTCTTTGCGCGCGACACGGCCGGCGGCACGGAAGCGCTGGGCAACCGCCTGATCGAGATGCCGAACGATTTTGAACGGCATGAGCTGCGCGACCCGTACGTCGGCTATGTCGCGTACGTGCCGGTCGGCAGCGTGGCGCGGGGGCGAGCGCTGGCGTCAAAGCCGGTGAACAGTGCCGGTCAGAACTGCGCGAGCTGTCACGGACCACAGTTGCGCGGCATCGCGCTGGTGCCGCGTATTGCCGGCCAGGCGCCGGGCTATCTGATCCGTCAGCTTCTGGCGTTCAGGTCGGGCGACCGATCCACACCGATTAACGCACCGATGCGAGCAGTCGCGACGACACTTTCTCTTGATGACATGATCGCCGTCGCCGCCTATGCGGCGACGCTCAGGCCGTAGCCCCCGCGCAACCAGGCACGCATCGCAGTTCATCAACCATCATCACTATGACTGATTCCACTTCGTCGTCGCCGCTCACCCGCCGCGATTTCCTTGCGCAGTCCGGCGCCAGCGCGGCGCTGATTGCCGCGGCACCACTGCTCGGCAGCGCCGTTGCTCCCGCCGTACTCGCCGCTGAACGGCGACCGCCGGTGACCACGGCCGCGAAGAGCTATCCGATCGGCATCGAGATGTTCGCGGTACGCAACGAACAGCAGAAGGACCTGCCGAACACACTCCGGACCGTGAAGCAACAGGGCTATGACGCGGTGGAGTTCTTCGCGGTGTATCTCGGATGGACGATACCGTTCGCCAAGACGGTGAGGCTGATGCTTGACGACCTCGGCCTGAAGTGTTTTTCAACCCACAACCCGCTGGCTGTGCTGGTGCCGGGAGACACGCAGACAAAAGGCATTGAGATCAATCAGATTCTTGGCGCGCGACACATTGTTCTCGCGTCACCCGGGATGCAGACCGGAACCGTTGACGAGTGGAAGGCGCTGGCGGCGAAGCTCACCGCCGCGTCAGACACGCTGCGACCGCACGGTCTGATGGCCGGCATGCACAATCACGACGCGGAGTGGGCCAAGCTGGCCGATGGGCAGCGCGTGATGGAACTGATCGCGGCCAATACACCGGCGGACTTTGTGTTGCAGCTCGACGTCGGTACGTGCGTAAAGGCCGGAGCCGATCCGGTGGCGTGGATCAACGCACACCCCGGTCGCATCCGCAGCGTGCATCTCAAGGACTGGGCGCCTGGCACCGAGGCCGAGGAGAAGTCGTACCGCGTGCTGTTTGGCGAAGGTGTGTCGCCGTGGAAGGCGATCCTGACCGCGCTCGAGTCGGTCGGTGGCGTGGAGTACTATCTGATGGAGCAGGAAGGGAGCCGCTACTCCGAATTCGAAACGTCGAAGAAGTGTCTCGACAGCTGGAAGGCGCTGCGCAAGACGCTCGGATGAATCGCGTCGGTGCATACCACGCATCAATGACACAGCGTGGCCGGGGACGCGGAAGCAATGGCTGAACGATTCGGGCTGCTGGCGCGCACCGCGACCGGCACCGGCGTGCTGCATCAGCTGACCGGCGTGATCGCGACGCACGACGGCGACATTGCGTCTAGCGGAAACCTGTTGCGGCTGATTGCGATCGTCGTGCTTTGCACGCGCGCACTCGATGCACAGGCGCTGCGCAACCGGCATCTGCAGGTGACGTTCGGTGCGCGTGGTATCGCATCAATCACGGATCTGGCCAGCAACAGTACCGACCGGCTGCGCAGCGATGACGCGGCCATCGTGATTGGCGCCGACACTTTTGACACGCGTCTGCTCGCGGCTCCCACACGGGCGGTGACGCACGATGCGATTGCGTACCGCTACCGCGCCGGCACGTACCTGCTCGATGTCACCTACGAGTTGAAGCCGGACTGGTTGTTCGTGTCGAAACAACTGTCAGTGACAGCGCTGGTGGCGCGGAAGTTCACGGTGAATGACATCACGCTCTTTCGCGCCACACTGGCGAAAGCACCGGTCAGCGTTGTGCGGCCAATGAGTGCGCGCCCATTTCTTGGCACGTTCGAATACGGCGCTGCACTGCGCGTCGACGCGACACATTCGCTGCTGATGATCGCGCAGAACCCATTTCTGCTCGCGACGACTGCCAGAAATGTCGTGTCGCTGCGGTACGCGCCTGAGATGGAATGGAACGGTGGCGATGGTGCGTTCGTCTCCGATCGTGCGCTGCTGGCGCCGGTTCGCTTGTCAGGACGGATGCTGCCGGCGGCAATGACACCCGAGTGGACGAACATTCAACCCGGCGATCCGGGCCTCGATGAAGCGGAAGTACTCGCGTTCACGGGCATGGTCCGGTCGTTGTTCATCTACGAGCCAAAGGCGCCGCTGAATGTCTTTGTCGGCTGGTGCGTGAATGACTATCAGATCGACGTTGGCACGACTGCAGGTCGCACTGAGTATCGTCGCATCTTCGATCAGGCAGCGGCCGTCGGCGCGAAGTATGTGCTCTATGCACCGTCCAACTCGGCGCTCTCACGTCGCGAAGAGAGCGTGGACGACTGGAGTTGGGAGCATGTGCTTTGGCTTGGACTCGGTCAGAAGATCCGCCGAAACGAATGGGATCCACGCTCCAGTGCCATGCCGCCGAGCGTACAGGAGATGCTCGATGCGGCTCGCGATCGCAAACTGAAACTGCTGGCGTACGTGTATCCGGTGTTGCCGTTTACGCAGAATCCGGAGTGGCTGGTGCCCGCGCATCACGATGCGAATCGAAAGGCGGCCAGTCTTGGCAATCGCGCCCTGCAGGACTGGCTGATTTCGGAACTGGTGGCGTTTCATGAGCGCACCGGAATTGCAGGCTACTCCTTCGATCACACCTTTCTCGATTTCAGCGGAACGAGTCGCTATGCGCAGTGGTGGGGATGGCGCCGCGTGATGGAGGAGTTGCGACGGCGTGTTCCCGACATCGTCATCGACGGACGGCAGGCGTACCATCAGTACGGACCGTGGAGCTACCTCGCGGGCAGCTATCCGCACCCGACTTTCAACGACGAGCAACCGGAAAGCTTCACGCCGTTTCCGGATCTGCACTTCGATCGCGTGTCGGCCGATCGTGAGCGCTACACGGCGTATCGGTATCGCAACTACGAATTCACGCCGAGTGAACTCGTGCCGGGGTTCATCACGCATCAGACACCGCGGCTGGATGAAACCGAGGACATGCCGGCGGTGAAGACGCCCGATCGCGGCACCGTGCTGACGTCGTTTCGTGCGCGCGACTGGGACTACCTCGGCTGGCGCTATTCGGTGCTGTCGTCGATTGCGGTGGCCGGTTGGAACAATGTGCTCAACATGCTGCCGGCGCGTGATTCGGCCGAGAACGCGAGTTTCGCCGAATCGGATCGCGCGTGGTTGCGCGGCTGGCTGCGTTGGGCAGACGAACACAAGGAACTGCTGCGCCAGACACGCACGATTCTCGGACAGCCGGCGCTGGGCAAAGTGGACGGGACCACCGCCATCGATCGCGATCATGGATTCATCTTCCTCTTCAATCCTGATCCGCGTCGGCTGCGTGCGCATGTCGTGCTCGATGCAACGATCGGCCTGACCGCTCGGCGAGCGTTCATCGTGCGTGAAGTGCATCCGCGGGAAGGGCGTCGGCTGGCCGAACCGACGCGCGGATTCTGGCGACACGGTGACGCGCTCGAAGTGATGCTCGACGGCGCATCAGCGCTGGTGCTGGAAGTGATGCCGGCACCCGCAGCTATCACGCACCCGCTGCTGTTCGGTGCCACCGGATCTGCGCGCATCAATGGCAGCATGCTGGTGCTCGACAGCGTGGCGGGCGAGGCCGGTACCGCATCGCGGCTGATTGTCGCGCTGCCTGACCGAAGTCCGGTGACGCGTGCGACAGTCAACGGAGCGCCGGCGGCAATGACTCGGCTCTCGCCTGGCGTTGCACAATTGGACGTGGCGTTTGACGGGACGGCATTCAGCGCGCTGCAGCCCGTGATTGCGTGGGATTCCAGTTTCGCCGGCGGCAAGGCGAGAGGAACGCTGACGGTGCCGAAGCGCGTGTTCGAGCAGCTGCGTGCGCGTCGCCAGGCGTGGCCGATTCAGTGGACGGCCGACGACGCGCGGACCACCTGGCTGATGCCGGAACGATTGCTGCTCTGGGCGCCGCTGAGCGGTGCGAATGACAGCCTGTCGGTGACGATGACCATCAATGACGCGCCGGTAACGATGCAGAAGGCGTACACGTCAGTGCGAGTGGCGCGCGGCACGTTCACGGGCTTCTACGCAGACATCTCGGCGCTGCAGCCGGATCGAACCTATCGGGTGGAAATGACGCTGCCCGCACTCGCGCGCGGGCAGTTCCTTGGACTCTACGTTGAAAATGTGGAGCCGGCCTACACGCGTGCTACTTCGCGCCCGCCACGTTGACGCTACCGATTGCACCGGAACGGAATGCGTAAACCGTGCGCGATTTGTACTCCTGGCCGGGGCGCAGAATTGTCGACGGAAAGGCTTTCTGATTCGGTGAGTCCGGAAAGTGCTGCGTCTCGAGGCAGAAGGCGTACCGTTTTGCGTACACGCTGCCGCCTTTGCCGGTGATCGAACCGTCGAGAAAGTTGCCGGTGTAGAACTGAATGCCCGGCTCGGTGGTTGAGACCACCAGCATCCTGCCACTGATCGGATCGTACGCCCGTGCGGCCTCCACCAGACCATCCCCGGTGCGATTGAGCACAAAATTGTGGTCGTAGCCGCCGGCGATTTTGAGCTGCGGATCCTGTTCATTGATATGCACACCGATGCCGACGGGTGTGCGCAGATCGAATGGGGTGCCAGCCACGGGTTGCAGCACACCGGTCGGGATCAACGTCGAGTCCACTGGGGTGAAGGCATCGGCATTGATCGAGATGATCTGATTCACAATCGAGCCGCTGCGTTCGCCGGCCAGATTGAAATAGGTGTGCTGCGTGAGATTGACCGGCGTCGCTTTGTCGGTCGTCGCGTAATAATCGATCGTCAGCTCATCAGCATCTGAGAGCGTGTAGGTGACGCTCACCGTCATGGTGCCGGGATACCCTTCCTCGCCATCGACACTGACGTACGTGAACTTCACGCCGACGCGACCAGATAACGAACTGTCGAATGGCTCGGCGTGCCACATCACCTTGTCGAAACCAACCAGCCCACCGTGCAGCGCGTTGGGGCCGTTGTTGGTGGCGAGAGTGTGCGTGACGCCGTCCAGCGTGAAGTGCCCCCTGGCAATTCGGTTGCCGTACCGGCCGATGATGGCGCCGAAGTAGGGCGAGCTGTTGCGATAGCCGGTCATGTTGTCGTGGCCAAGCACGATGTCGGCGGGAACACCGTGCCGATCGGGCGTGTGAAGCGACGTGATGATGCCGCCGTAGTCGATGACCTTCAGTTCGACGCCGTTCGTGTTGGTGAGCGTGAACTGCGACACGCCCTGGCCGGCCCGCAGATTGCCGAATGGTTGCCTTATGATTTGTGCTTGCGGCATTCTCGATACATGCGGCGGTGTGTCACCCTTCACGCACGAGGTCTGGCTGAGGAGACACACAGCGCTGGCAATGAGACGAATGCTGCGGACCGCAGGTCGAACCATCAATGAACCCCTGTCGTGAATGATGCGCGCGTGGACGAATATCCATCCGCGTTTTCTCCCGTGACCGGAAAGATGATCGTGACACGGCGCGTATTGCCATCACCGGACGGCGTTTCCTGAATTTGTACCGTACCATTGCTCACGTGTGCCACGAGCCGGT